>JAFTON010000051.1 GCA_017463765.1 Clostridia bacterium
ACACTATCAAAAATGCAACTATCAACTCAGAAAACATTGGTATCTATGCACATGGATACATTTCGATTGAAGACACCGTTATTAATTCTAAGGGCAGAGTGCTTTGGGCTTGTAACCACTATGAGGATGACAAAGCAGGTCTTACTACCATTAAGAGTGGTACTTACACCGGTGGTAGCAACAATTGGGGTGCTATTACTACCTGTGGTGGTTTTGTTAAAATCGAAGGTGGCGACTTTGTTGCAAACGATGGCGCTAAGCTCTTCCAGATCCACGACAACGATCCTCTTTCTCATCGTTCTACAATCGTTATTACTGGTGGTACATTCAATGGTGTTAATTTCGCAGACCTTGACGAAGCTGAGTGGAATGAGCTTTGCGGTCCTAAGACTAAGGCTACTATTTCCGAGGATGGCAAGACTGTTACAATCGGTTTCTCTGCTGAATAATTGAACATAATTACAACAAAATACCCCGAGGGTTAAACCTCGGGGTTATTATATGTAATTTGTTAGCAAAAAATCCCCGAAGTAAAATCGGGGATTTTTGTATTTTTTATTTGATTTTTGGAAGAATATGTAAGTTTTTATTTACATTTTGAGACTAAAAGTTGCTGATTGGGAGAGAATCGTTATCCTCGCCTTTTGTAATTTTGCGAATCACGACGTAGTAGGACATGGTGTCATTCACCTTAATCAGAACACGGTCACCAACCTTTTTACCGAGGAGGGCTGAACCGAGAGGAGACTCTTTACTGATATAACCCTGCAGAGAATTCTGACGAAGGGTGGTAACGATCTGTATCTCCTTTTCGGCGTTCATTCGTTCGTTAAAGATCAGAACGTGGTCAAAGAGCCCTACCCTATCCTCTGTGGATTCTATTTCAATCACCTTTGCTGTTCGGATCATATTTTCAAGATAGCGTATGCGACTTTCATTCTTACGTTTTGCGCGCTTAGCTTCCTTATATTCAGCATTTTCGGAGAGGTCACCATATTCACGGGTGCGTTTCAGCTCTGCGCCAAGCTCTGGAGCGAGAACGGTTTTACGGTAATGGATCTCCTCTTCCATTTTCTTAATATCGACCGATGTCAATTCATCATACATTACACTAATTACCTTTCGGGTAGTAAATCGGGCTGCCGAATTGACAGCCCGATGTTTTTTTATTCATTAAAGCGCGTTTACGATAGCGAGGGTATCTCTTGCAATAACGAGCTCCTCGTTTGTAGGGATAACGAAAATCTTGATGGGAGAATCGGGAGTAGATATCTCTACCTCCTCACCACGAATCTTATTCTTCTCTGCGTCGATCTTTACGCCAAGGAAGGCAAGCTTTTCAGCAAGCTCAGCTCTGTAGTGACCTGCGTTCTCGCCAATACCACCGGTGAATACGATTGCGTCAGCGCCACCCATAGCAAAGATGTACGAACCGACGTTCTTAGCTATCTGATGAGAATACATTTCCTCGCAAAGAATCGCTCTTCCGTCACCGGACTCAGCAAGTCTGCCGATCTCCTGGTTGTCGCTTGTCTTTCCTGAGATACCGAGCATACCGGACTTCTTGTTCATCATTTTATCAATATCATCTGCAGTGGTAAGCTCACCCTTACGCATAAGGTAAGGAATGATTGCAGGATCAATATTACCAGAACGGGTACCCATCATAATGCCCTCAAGGGGAGTAACACCCATAGAGGTATCGAAGCACTTGCCACCCTTAACAGCAGCGAAGGAAGCTCCGTTACCGAGGTGACAGGTAACAACGTTGCACTCTGCAGCAGGCTTACCAAGAAGGGCAATTGCTCTCTCGCTTACGTAGCGATGGCTGGTACCGTGGAAGCCGTAACGACGGATCTTATACTTCTCATAATACTCATAAGGAAGTGCATACATATATGATGCCTCAGGCATTGTCTGGTGGAAAGCAGTATCAAATACTGCAACCTGGGGAACGCCCATAAGCTTCTCACAAACAACGATGCCGTTAAGGTTTGCAGGATTGTGAAGAGGAGCAAGGTCTGCACACTCAGCGATAATCTCCTTAACCTCCTCGGTTACAAGAACAGAGGAAGCAAACTTCTCACCACCGTGAACAACTCTGTGTCCAACTGCGCCAATCTCAGAAACAGACTTGATAACGCCCATATTCTCATCTACAAGTGTATCGAGAACGAGCTTAAGTGCCTCTGCATGTGTAGGCATAGCGATCGCTGCCTTATAATCCTCTCTACCGGGAACCTTGAACTTGAAACCGGACTTGCCACCGATCTCCTCACAGATACCCTTTGCGATAACCTGCTCGTTTTCCATATCTATAAGCTGGAACTTGAGCGAGGAGCTACCTGCGTTGATAACTAAAATTTTCATTTTAATTTTTCCTCCAAAAGAATATATTATTTATTATTTAATTACATAAAAACCAGAGAATACAAAATAGCAATTACTGCGCCGAGAGCAGCACCACAAACTACCTGCCAGGGAGTATGTCCAACAAGAACCTTGAGCTTATCGGTCTTGATAACCTCGTCCTTTTCAGAAACGTAGTCATTAAGAAGCTCTGCCATTTTTATGATGGAAACTGCCTGCTTACCTGTCTCACGTCTGACACCCGTAGCATCATGCATTACAACAATGGCAAAAATTGTTGCAAGACCAAAGGCAGCGCTGTCAAACCCATTCACCAAACCACACATAATCGCAAGCGAGGTAACGGTTGCAGAGTGTCCACTTGGCATTCCTCCATCACCGACAAGACGGTCGAAGGAAAATCTCTTATTAACAATAGCACTGATAATGCTCTTAAGAATCTGCGCAATTATCCAGGAGCACGCAGGAACAAGTAAAACCGGATTTTGAATAATCTGCAGAAAAACGTTCATATCATTAATGACTCCTTCTGTATTTAGTCCATACATAGTTATTTTAACACCTTTTGAACGATAATGCAAGAGTTTTTTCAATTTTAGTTTAAAAATAAGGTTTTAACAGTTCATATTCTAAACAAAAAAGTAGACCACAAGGGTCTGCCGTAGAGGAATTACACTAAGTATTTTTGTTTTGGTGCAATTTTGCTGGGGCTAATCGTCGCTTCGGTGCGACGAAAGCTCGGTGTCCGTCCAAAACAAAAGGACACCCACAAGGAGTGTCCTTGAGAGCGGTTTTACGCTGCGTTGCTTCGCTTTGGTG
>JAFTON010000052.1 GCA_017463765.1 Clostridia bacterium
CTGCATTCTGCATTCTGCATTAACTATGCGCTCTGCATACTAATTATTTTAACACAGATTTTCAAAAAATGCTATAGGTTTATGAAAAATAGTGGAATTTTTTGTTTTTTCAAAAATGTTGAAAAGTGGAATACCGTTCGATGAAGAACCTTTTTAAGAAGCATACAAGGGTGTTTTCGGTGTTCTCCTGAATACACTCAGGCAAAGGCTGCGTTGGTTGAAAGCCTTATGAAATCAGCTCACAATGCATCGCAGATACGCTCCCGATACACAGGAAGGTCAGTGTTTTCAATGCTTACGGGACTTTTTGGTTGTCACAGGTAAGTATAGGTAAGTATAGATAAGGATAGGTAAGATAAGGATAGATAAGGTAAGGTACTACTACCAATATCTTACATTCAAACTTACAAAGGCGCCCTTCGGGCAAAATAGAAATTCCTTTAAAATATTCTTTACTTTTATTATTTTGTATGTTATAATGATATATAACAAACTATGGAGGAATACTACAATGTCAAAATTGTATTTTAAATACGGCGCTATGGGCTCGTCAAAGACGGCAAGCGCACTTATAACCAAATTTAACTATGAGGAGAGGGGAATGAAGGTATGGCTCATCAAGCCTGCCACAGACACCCGTGACGGTGACGACGTTATCAGGTCGAGGATCGGACTCTCCAATACCTGCAGGGTGATTGATAAGAGCGAGGACATCTTCGAGGTATTCAAGGCAGAGGCAGCCAACGTAGATGCTATTATCTGCGATGAATGTCAGTTCTTCACCCCCGAGCAGATTGACGGCTTCAGAAGAATTGTGGACGAGTGTGATCTCCCTGTGCTCTGCTTTGGTCTCAGGACCGACTTCCTTACCCACTCATTCCCGGGCAGTGCAAGGCTGTTTGAGATTGCCGACTCGATCGCAGAGATAAAGACCATTTGCGAGTGTGGCAGGAAGGCTACGGTAAACGCCCGTATAACTGCCGATGGCAAGGTTGTTACCAAGGGACGCCAGGTTATGCTTGGAGGTAACGACAGGTATCTTGCCATGTGCCACCGTTGCTGGAAAAAGAGGATTGCAGAGGAGCAGTCCACCGACAAGGATTAATTAAAGAAAGGAATATATAAAAATGGAACTCAGAGACATTCTTTCAAAATGCGACCATACCCTGCTGCTTCAGGGCTCTACCTGGGAGGAAATCAAGGCAATCTGCGACGACGGCATCAAGTATGGCTGTGCCAGCGTTTGTATTCCCGCATCCTTCATCAAGCGTGCGAAGGACTACGTAGGCGACAGGCTTGCTATCTGTACCGTAATCGGCTTCCCCAACGGATATTCCACAACTGCAGTTAAGGTGTTCGAGACGGCAGATGCTATCGGAAACGGTGCAGACGAGATCGATATGGTTATCAACATCGGTGACCTTAAGGACAAGCGTTATGACGTTATACTCTCGGAGATAAACGCTATCAAGGCTGCCTGCGATGGCAAGATTTTAAAGGTAATTATCGAGACCTGCCTGCTTTCTGACGAGGAAAAAATCAAGATGTGTGAGATAGTGTCGGAATCCGAGGCAGATTACATCAAGACAAGCACCGGCTTCTCTACTGCAGGTGCGACAAAGGCAGACGTGGAGCTCTTTGCAAAGCACGTATCAAACGGCACTAAGATAAAGGCTGCCGGTGGCATCGCATCGCTTAAGGATGCAGAGGACTTTATCAACCTGGGCGCAGACAGACTCGGCACAAGCAGAATCGTTAAGATCGCAAAGGCGGACGTTAATCCCACCGGGTATTAACGTCAACGACGGCAAAGCCGTCAATTCACGAAGGCTTTAGCCTTCAATTCACGAAGTGCAAGCTTCAATTCACGATGTGTAAGCATCAATTCATTTATTATCTGAATTGCAGACCTTCGTCCTGCGTGAATTGTCCTTAGGACGTGAATTGGCTTCGCCGTGAATTGTCCTTCGGACATGAATTGCGCCAAAGGCGCGTTAATAATTTTAAGGAGAAAAATAAAATGGATAACACTAAGTTTCACACCCCACATATAAAGGCTACACCCGATGATTTTGCAAAGACCGTGCTTATGCCCGGTGACCCCTTAAGAGCTAAGTTTATTGCAGAGACCTTCCTTGAGAATGCAAAGCTTGTTAACAACGTTCGTGGTATTCACGGCTACACAGGTCTTTGGAAGGGCGAGAGAGTTTCGGTTATGGCAAGTGGCATGGGTATGCCCTCTATCGGTATTTATTCCTACGAGCTCTTCAACAACTTCGGCGTTGAGAACATTATGCGTATCGGCTCTGCAGGTGCTATGAGCGAGCAGGTAAAGGTGCGTGATATTATCTTCGGCATGGGTGCATGCACAAACTCCAACTATGCAGTTCAGTACAACCTTCAGGGTGCGTTCGCTCCCATCGCAAGCTATGATATGATGAAGGTTGCTATCGAGGAGGCTGAAAAGCTTGGTGCAAGATACGTTGTAGGTAATCTTCTCTCCTCCGACACCTTCTACAATGCAGACGCAGAGGCTACTATGAAGTGGGCAAGGCTCGGCGTTCTCGGTGTTGAGATGGAGGCTGCTGCGCTTTATATGAATGCAGCATATCTTGGCAAGCGCGCGCTGGCTATCTGCACCGTTTCCGACCATATTATCACAGGTGAGGCTCTTGATGCAGATGCAAGACAGAACTCCTTCACCGAGATGATGGAGATTGCACTTAATACGGCAATCAGACTTTAATGAATGCAAAATGCAGAATGCAGAATTTTTTATCAAGGAATAATAAAATGAAATTTAACAGAGTATTTATCATAGTTCTTGACTCGGTTGGTATTGGATACGCACCGGATGCTGCCGATTTCGGCGACTACGGAGCAAACACTATGAAACGGATCTCGGCATCCGATAAATTTAACGTTCCCAACCTTATTAAAATGGGACTTGGAAATATAGACGGAATTGATTATCTTGAAAAGGCAGAAAAGCCTACAGCTGCAGTAGCAAGGCTTCGTGAATTAAGCCGTGGAAAGGACACCACAACGGGTCACTGGGAGATGATGGGTATTGTATCAGAAAGAGCTATGCCCACCTACCCCGACGGCTTCCCGAAGGAGATTCTCGACGAGTTCTCTCGCAGGACGGGACGTGGCGTTCTCTGCAATAAGCCCTACTCGGGCACCGAGGTTATCAGAGATTATGGCAAGGCTCACGTTGACTCGGGTGACTTGATCGTATACACCTCGGCAGACAGCGTGTTCCAGATCGCAGCGCATGAGGATATTGTACCCGTAGAGCAGCTTTACGAATACTGCAGAATTGCCAGAGAGATCCTTCAGGGCGAGCATGCAGTAGGAAGGGTTATTGCAAGACCCTTCATTGGTACCGAGGGCGCATACAAGCGTACCGAAAACCGTCACGACTTCTCGCTGACTCCCCCCGAAAAAACTGCAATGGACCTGATCGGTGAGAGTGGTCTTGACGTAATTTCCATCGGAAAGATATACGACATTTTCTCAGGTACAGGAATCAAGAAGAGCCTGCCCACACATAACAACGGCGAGGGTATGCAGACTCTGCTTCAGGTGCAGAAAACCGACTTTAACGGTCTGTGCTTTGCAAACCTTGTAGACTTCGACATGCTTTACGGTCACAGACAGGATATTGACGGCTATGCAAACGCACTTACAGCCTTTGACTCCTGGCTTCCCAAGTTTATCGAGGGCATGCAGGAGGGTGACGTACTGATGATTACTGCCGACCACGGCTGCGACCCCGGAGACGAAAGCACCGACCATACCAGAGAGGAAGTTCCCCTTATCATCTGTGGCAAGGGTGTGAAGAATATTAATCTCGGTACAAGGCTTGGTTTCGCTACCATCGGTAATACTGCAGCAGAGCTGCTCGGTGTTTCCTACCTTGGAGGCAAGGCAGAGTCGGTAGCATCGGAGGTAACAGAATGAGCAGTGTGATTAATGCAAGAGCCCTGCTCTCTCTGGCAGAAGAGGCGCGCCAAGCCTCATACTCGCCCTATTCAAACATTACGGTAGGCGCAGCGCTGCTTACTGCTGAAGGCAGAGTTTACAAGGGCGCGAATATTGAAAACGCCTCCTACACACCCACCGTATGCGCAGAGCGCGTGGCATTCTTCAAGGCGATAAGCGAGGGAGAGCGTGACTTTTTAGCAATAGCTATCGCAGGTGGCGAGAAGGATAAGCCATCTAAGGCAGATTTTCCACCCTGTGGCGTATGCAGACAGGTTATGGCTGAGTTCTGTAACCAGGACTTCTACGTTATCTGGGGAAACGGCGAAAAAATAACAAAAAAGACCCTCGCCGAGATTCTTCCCGATGGGTTTGATAAGAATAGCATGTGATGTATTTGCTAAAGCAAAAATGATGTTATGCTACGCATAATGATGTATTTGCTGACGCAAAAATGATGTTGCTCGTTTTACTCGCAATGATAAATTGTGGCGAAGCCACACATCATAAGGCAAAGCCGTCATCATTGGCGAAGCCTACATCATTTGCTGAAGGCAAACATCATTTATCAATTTACTTTGATGCAAGATAAAAAAATAATAAAAGGACACAACTATGCAGGATATAGGAACACAGTTTCACATTCGCTGTAACGTAGGCGACGTTGGTCGATACGTATTTCTTCCGGGAGATCCGGGTCGATGCGAGGATATTGCAAAGCATTTTGACAACCCGGTTCACGTGGGAATGAACAGAGAATACAATATTTATACCGGAACGCTTCTCGGTGAGAAGGTCTCGGTTTGCTCCACCGGTATCGGTGGCCCCTCGGCTTCTATCGCTATGGAGGAGCTGGCAGCTATCGGCGCAGATACCTTTATCCGTATCGGAACCTGTGGTGGCATTGATCTTGACGTACAGCCCGGAGACGTTGTAGTTGCAACCGGTGCGATTCGCTTTGAGCACACCTCGATGGAATATGCGCCTATCGAATTCCCTGCCGTTTCGGACTTCAATATTGCCTGGGCTATCAAGACGGCAAGCGAGGAGCTTGGCTATCGCACCCATACGGGAATTGTACAGTGCAAGGACTCCTTCTACGGTCAGCACTCCCCCGAAAAGTCGCCGGTATATTACGAGCTGCTTCAGAAATGGGAGAGCTGGAAGCGTCTGGGCGTTAAGGCGAGCGAGATGGAATCTGCAGCGCTGTTCGTTGTAGCATCGGCTCTGAAGGTTCGCTGTGGCAGCTGCTTCCACGTTATCTGGAACCAGGAGAGAGAAAAGCTTGGCATGGACATGCCTATGACCGAGGACACCTCGGGAGCAATTAAGGTTGGCATTGAAGCGATGAAAAAAATAATCGCAGCCGATATCGAAAAGAATAAGTAATACAGGGGATCTCATATATGGAAAACGTGCTTGTCATTGGAATAGCCGGTGGCTCAGGTAGTGGAAAGACCACATTGGCTAAAAATATTGTAACTCATTTTTCCGACCGTATAAGCGTGCTCCGTCACGACGACTACTATAAGTCACAGGACGCTATTCCTATGGAGGAGCGTGTAAAAACAAACTATGACCACCCCCACGCCTTCGATACCGACCTGCTTATCTACCATATTGATGAATTGCGCGCAGGACGCGATATTTCCTCGCCTACATACGACTATACCCTTCACACAAGGTCGGGCGTTGTCCGTCAGGTTAAGGCGAATAAGGTTGTGCTGCTTGAGGGGATTCTTATCCTTGAAAACAGCGCTCTGCGCGACAGGCTGGATATGAAGATATTCGTTGATACCGATGCCGACGTTAGAATTCTCAGACGAATTCTCCGTGACGTTAAGGAAAGGGGCAGAAGCCTTGACTCGGTTATCGAGCAGTATCTGAGCACTGTAAAGCCCATGCACGAGGCATTTGTAGAACCAAGTAAAAGATATGCCGATATTATCGTTCCGGTTGGTGGAGAAAACGCAGTTGCCTGCCAGATGATTATCGACAGAATTGAAAAGCATCTTAAGTGAAAAGGGTAAAGAACCCTTCCGTCAGGCTGCGCCTGCCACCTCCCCTGATAGTGGAGGCTTGGAGCGAATGCAGAATTTGCCTCTCATAAAGGTGGAGGCTTGTAAATTCGTAAGATTTTTTATAGTTTGTTGTTTGGTAAGAATACTTTTGTATTTTGTGGTGTAAAGGAGAATATCAAATGAAAAGTATATTGAAATTTGTTGGAATAACACTCATTCTTTTACTGATTGCAAGTGTTTGCTATTTTGCCAACGCATTTCTCGGTAATCCCATTTCTTATTTTCTGGCGAACAACGCTGCAAAAGAACACATCAAAAACAACTATAAGGGTACCGATTACGAACTTCAGCGTGTAACATATAGCTTTAAAAGTGGTGACTATTATGCGTATTTATCCTCTCCTACAAATATCGATGGCGATTTCACGCTAACGATCGATTATAAGGGAAAAATTGAATACGACAACTATGCCTTGCGTGTAGAGGGTCACGCCAATACGGAAGGGCGATTGCTTGAAGAGTATCGAGAGCTGGTGGAAGAAGGTCTTTTTAAGCATTTGGAATATAAAAGAGGATATTCGCAGCTTATTTTTTCTTTTTTTGAAGGAGATAAGCAGCACGAAGATGCCTTGCTTTTAAATGATCTGGAGTTGAATAAGGAATACGACATAAAAGCACTGGCAGCCAAGCAAGGACATATCAGCATCTCTGCAGAAGTGAATGAAGCGAACACAGAAACGCTTGTGGAGGTTTTGTTGAAGGTAAAACGTATAGCAGATAATAATGGCATACCCTTTTATACGGTCGATGTGACTTTATTTAAAGAAGGAGAGTTCGTCTCCGAATTAAGCGTACGGCAATTTCTCTATTCGGATATTTACGAGGACGGTTTGACCGAACGGGTAGAAAAAGAAGTGGAGGAAACCCGAAAGTATTATGAACAGAAGCTTCAGGAAAAGGAAACCGAATTGAATCAAACAAACTAATAAGATATCTGTACGCAAAGGGGCTGCTTGATTTAGGCATAACCGAACAAAAAAGGTAGAGGTACTCTTAAATGTGCCTCTACCATCAATATTTATCTAACCGAGAAAATCTAAGGTTGAAAACCTACGGTTTTCTCTTTTTTATTTGAGTTTTTGTTCTATCTCCGCTTACTCGCTCGACGTATGCCAATACGCCTCACGCTCGCAAACGAAGATTTCTGCTCTA
>JAFTON010000053.1 GCA_017463765.1 Clostridia bacterium
GGTTTATCACAATGTGCGAGCAGTACGGCTCCGCATACACCAGCGCAACAGCTCCTCACTATCTCTTCAACAACGAGACAAACTGGAGCTTCGTTGACAGATTCGCAAAGTGGTATGCTGACGGTCTTGTAACTACCAAGGAGCTTTCCGGCGGTTACACCTCCGACGCATTCAAAAAGGCTGAGGGCGAGCTTGGTCAGAGCTATATGTCCATCGGCTCCTCCGCAGGCGCTACTAAGCAGGCTCCCAAGCAGGACGGTGGCAAATACCCCTTTGAGACTGCTATAGTTCCCATCCCTCAGGTTGACCCTGCTAACCCCAAGGCCATCTCTCAGGGTCCCTCCATCTGTCTTTTCGACAGCGATAACAACCAAGAGGTATACGCATCCTGGCTCTTCCTCAAGTTTATCACCACCGACGTTATGACTCAGTCCAAGTTCTCTATGGCTTCCGGTTACGTTCCCGTTATCAAGAGCGTTAACGATGACCCCGTATACGCGGATTTTATGAATGAGGCTAACGGTTATAACGACGGTATCGCTGCTACCTCTGCTAAGGTATGTCTTGAGCAGGCTGATGCTTACTACGTTTCTCCCGCGTTCAACGGCTCCTCCAAGGCTCGTGACGAGGTTGGTCTTCTGATGCAGGCTTGCTTCTCCAACTACGAGAAGGCTGCTAACAAGCTCGATATGATCAAGGATAAGTTCAGACTCGCTATCGAAGAGTGTGAATATTAATCTGAAAAAAGGTTAAAATCCAAATTAAAGGTTTCAATCACATGAAAACAACTAACAAGCTATTAGTCCTGCTGCTTGTCGCTTGTATATTGCTTTCTTCGCTTATTTCCTGCAAGGGAAATGATAATGACGATCCCTCGGGCGGCGGGAATAATCTCGCCCCCTGGGTCGACTACGTATCGCAGGTCAAGCTCGATATGAGCTCGGATACGAAGAAGGTCGAGGCAACCGTTAAGTCATATATTGACGGTGACACCACTCACTTCTACGTCAAGGAGTACGTTGACGAGAGAGTTGCACAGAACGGCGCGCTGAAGGCAAGATACCTCGCTATCAACACCCCCGAATCTACGGGTATGATTGAGGAGTGGGGCAAGGCAGCATCCAGATTTACTAAGGAAAAGCTTGCCAATGCTCATTCTATTATCGTTGAGTCCAACGACGACAGCTGGAATTATGACGGCAACGGCAGATTCCTTGTTTTCGTATGGTATCAGCCTACCGAGGGTGCAGAGTATCGCAACCTCAACATTGAGCTTCTTCAGGAAGGTCTCGCAATGGGTTCCAGCCCTATGGAAACCAGATACGGCGAGATTGCCGTAAATGCAGTAGCACAGGCAACAATCGAGAAGCTCTACATCTTCTCTCAGAACGCAGACCCCGAGTTCCCCTACGGTGAAGCAACCAGCGTAACCCTCAAAGAGCTTCGCACCAACATTGAGGAGTACAATGGCAAGAGAGTTGCCTTTGAGGGTGTTATCACTCACTATGGCAACGGCACTGCATACGTAGAGGAATATGACCCCGAGGATAACATTTACTACGGTATTCAGATTTTCGACGGATACGACAACACTCTCCTTGACGTTCTCATTAAGGGCAACAGAGTTCGTATTGTAGGTGTTGTAGGTTCCTTCAGCGGTACCTGGCAGATTACTGACCTTAAGTACAACCGTTACAGACCCAACGATCCTGCAAACTCTACTGTTATCAGCAGAGGAAATGAAGTATCCTTTAGAGAGACCACCATTGAGGAGTTCAACGGAAACGTTAGCATTCTCATCAATGATGAAAAGGTTTCTCTCCCTTACACACAAGTTGCAGTTTCCACCAGTATTTCTATGAAAAATCTCTATGTTAAGGACGTTTACACCACCAGAAACGGTAATAGTGCAGGCGCTATGACCCTTACCTGTGAGGATGCAAACGGAAACGAGATCGACGTAAGAACAGAGGTTCTCAAGGATGCAAACGGTAACGTTGTTACCGAAAGCGCATATCTTTACAAGACCATCGACGTTATGGGTCTCATTGATTACTTCGACCTTAACAACACAGGAAACGGAACCTATCAGATCAAGGTATTTGTTACCGATGATATAACCGTTCATTAATTTCTTATCCACCATTTGATCCTAAAAAATTAAATATAAAGGAGAAAAAAATGAAAAAGATTATCTCATTCATCCTCATCGCCATTCTTTGTCTTGGCGTACTCACCAGCTGCGATATTATCGACAGCATCAAGGACAAAATTGGCTTCGGCGACCAGGTTGACGACGCAGCAGCAGACAAGGCATTTAACGATGCTGTTATGTCTCTCCACCGTATGTACAAGGATAAGGCAGAGTCCACCTCTGTTGACTTCGACCTTGTATCTCAGGTAATCGTTAACGGCGTTAAGTATCCTGTAACCTGGACCGTTGATAACGAGAAGGTTAGCATCAGAGAGAGCGTTAACGCAGGCTTCTACACTGTAGATCTTCCCGACGTAAACGAGGAAGAATTCACCTACACTATCACTGCTACCATCACCGACGGTGGTGAGAGAAGTGAGCAGAAGTCCTACACCTTCAAGATGCTCGTTCTTGACAACTCTTCTGTTGACACCGAGCTTAAGGAAGGCGTTGCTTACAAGATGTTCCTCGTTCAGGGCACCTTTGGTCAGAGAATGTACGCTCTTAATACTATGCAGATGGGTACCGGCGACGGTGCAAACTACGGCAAGTACATCAAGACCACTCTCGATCCCAAGGCAGGCGCTGATTACTACGCAGAGATCGTTGATGGTGGCTACAAGTGGTACACAAATATCGATGGCGTAAAGCATTATGTTTTCGCTCAGACTCTCTTCGAGTCCGAGGACAAGAAGGCTGAGAATAAGTTCAGCAAATACATTGGTCTCTCCACCGAGAACGCAAGCGTATTCTCCTATAACGCAGAGATGGGTGGCGTTTGGACCGTTCTTATTGAGGGTAACACCTTCGGTGTTGGTACTTACAGCGATTTTAAAACTATCTGCATTTCTGAGGGTAGCTTCTTCAGCACTGATGTAATCGGTGTTTCCCAGTTCGTTCTTCAGTTCATGACAACCGAGTATGCAAATACTCTTACTCCCGATGAGGAGCAGAAGATTAACGAACCCGAAAACAATTCTACTCTTACTATTCCCGAGATCAATGAGCACGCAAGCCAGAGACCTCACAACAACTATACCGATGGCAAGTTCTACGTTACCGGTACAATTGATTCTGTTTCCAACAACCAGTACGGCAACCTTATAATCAAGGATGCTGAGGGTAACACTCTTACTATCTACGGTTCTTACGATGCTACCGGCGCAAACAGATACGACGCTATGGCTAACGCTCCCGTAGTTGGTGATGAAGTAACCCTTTACGGCGTAATCGGTAATTACAACGGCACTGTTCAGATGAAGAACGCTTGGATCATCGCTATCAACGGCGAGAACCAGGGCGACACTCCCTCTACTCCCAGTGACAGAACCTTCACTCTTGCAACCGAGCTTAAGACAGGTGACCAGGTTGTTATCGGTGCTCCTGCTCACGGCAAGCTCTTCTCCTCTACCAAGACCGGTTACTACAACGTTGGTATTGATTACTCTGCAACCAACTTTGCAAACGTTACCGATGCTGAGATTTGGGTTGTTACCGTTAACGAAGACGGTTCTTACACCTTCACTTCTCTTACCACCGGTAAGCCTATCGCAATGGCAGATTCCTATTCCTCCTTCAACGAGGATGGCGCTAACAAGTCCTGGGCTCTTGTGGCTAAGGAAGGCGCAGAAGGCATCTTCTACGTAAAGAACACCGTTCGTGGCAACTACATCGAGTGGTATGCTGATAAGGATAACTGGAGCTCTTACGCAACATCCGAACTTTCCGACCTCTTCGAGCTTTCCTTCTACGTTGTAGCTGGTGGCACTGATACTCCCGTTGATCCTGCTCCCCACGAGCACAAGTACGTTGACGGCAAGTGTGAATGTGGCGCTGAGGATCCCAATTACGTAGCTCCCGAGACTCCCTCTGCAGGAGTTGAGGCTGGCAAGGCATATATCATCACTGCAAATAACGTAAATGGTCCTATCTATCTTTCTAACTCTGTTTCCAGTGGTCGTTTCGTTGCAGTAACAAATATTGCAGATGCTACTGTATACTATGTTGAAAGTGCTACTGCAGGCTTCCTTGTTTACTTCCTTGACGGCGAAACAAAGAACTATGTAGTAATGGCAGACAAGTCTGCAGGTGGTAGCTTCGTTACCGATGCTGCTTCTGCAACTGTATTCGAGTGGAATGCAACTCTCAATACTCTTGAGGTTGTTGACGATGATAATGCACGTGGATTCGGTGCTGATCCTTCCAAGGATTATGTAAACTTCAGCTGTTATGCTGTTTCTAACGGTACAACCTATAGCTGGGGTCAGTTCGTTGCAGCTGGTTCTACCGATACTCCCGTTGATCCTGAGCCCGAGGTTTGCGAGCACAACTATGTTGACGGCGTTTGCTCTCTTTGTGGTGAGTCTGATCCCGATTACGTAGCTCCCGAGGCTCCCTCTGCAGGAATTGAGGTTGGTAAGGGTTACACCATTTCTGCAAGCAATGGAAATGGCGTTCTTTACGCTACCGGTGGCGTTACCGGTGGTCGTTTCGATGGTACTCTTGATGCTTCTGCTGCAACAACCTTCTATGTTGAAGCAGGCGCTAACAGTGGCGAATATCTTCTCTACTTCTACAATGCAGATGTTAAGACCTACATCGTAATGGGTGATAGCTCTACCGGTGGTAGCACTGCTACCGATGATGATTCTGCAACTGTATTCGATTGGAATGATACTATTAAGACTTTAGTTGTTGCTGAGGATTCCAACAACCGTGCTTTCGGTTGCCAGCCCACCTCTACTTATAACAACTTCTCCTCTTACGATGCTTCTAACTCTTACAACTGGGGTCAGTTCGTTGTAGTTGAATAATTAATTTCATTCTTTAATTAAACCACGCTCTTCGGAGCGTGGTTTTTTCTATATATCTTTTGTAAATAATTTTTATGGAATGTTGATTATGCACATTTGGTATGATATAATGTTATTGTAGAAATTTGCGCAAACGAGGTTTTTATGATGAAAATATGTAAAATAATAGCAGCTATGCTGTTGATTATCATCCTGTTGTTCAACACCGTCTCCTGCGACTTACTGACTAATATCGGTGGTGGCAATAATAACAGTGGCAACAGTAACAATAGTAACGGTGAGCAGAAGGACGAGAATTTTTATATCGATGCTCCACTCAATATTGAAATGAAGGTCGGTGAGAGTATGACTCTCGGGCTTGTAATAGGAGAGGGTCTTGAAGGCGAGGTTGTGTGGACAAGCAGCAGTAGCTGTGTTTCTGTGGAAAACGGTGTTATCACTGCAAACACTGATGGCGTTGCTGTTGTTAAAGCAATTCTCGGTAATAAAACCGATAGCGTTATTGTCACCATAAAGCCCACTCCCAAGGAAGAATATGTTTTCGGCTCAGAATATCCCTGTATCAGCATTGCTGAGGCACTTGAAATTGCAGTGGGATACACCTCATCTGCATCAACAGAGATATATTATATGGTAGGAACCGTTACTGAAATTGTAAGTGCATCAAGTGGAAGAATGTATATTTCGGACGAAAGCGGCTCAATCTACGTTTATAAAAGCAGCTATATAAGCGACGAAAGCCTTTCTGCAACAGATCTCGCCGTGGGTGATATTCTTATAATCAGTGGAACGCTTCGAAATTATAAAGGAACTCTTGAGATCGAGCAAGGTACGGTTATTAACTATTACACACCGGGGGTTGACGATCCGTCTAAGCCCGATCAGGGAGGAAATGACCCAGACATCGGTGATGATATTGGTAGTGGTGATGGCAACGGTGAGGAAATTGTTATTCCCGACACTGACGACCCCATAACCGACGACCCATACGTAGGCGTTGATGAGGACGAATTCTACAAAAACTATACACCTGCCATAAGCTATATGGATGCTTACTACAGAACTAAGCATAATCTTATGTCGGGTCGCATTGATGCGCAGGATCAGGCACCTACAATCTCAAAACACCGTCCTAAATCCGACGGAAAATATATTAGAAACAATACATATATCTTCTCCGAGGACGGCAATACATATTACGTTGTTGATTGCTACGGTGAGATTGCCTTTGAGGTTTATTACGGTGCAGCTTACGTTATTCTTGAGGAGGTTGCAGCATACGTATTTGCCTTTGGCGAGCCTCCCGTAAATCAGTCATACTCCAAAAACACCAAGCCGTATGAGAGTGTATGGGGCGAATACCTTCGACTGAACAACACAAAGTTCAGTGGTGATACTTCAAAATATCCTTATGAGCCTGTGCTTCCCCGTATTTCAGGCTGTGGTGGTGATCTTACCTACTATGAAATGGATATCGGTACAACAGGAACAGATTGTGATCCGAGCTATACCGCAGAATTATATAACAACGGTTACTATATTACCAGAGGTGCAGCAAGAATCGTATACTCCTGTAAGGACAGAAACGGTAACAAAATTATAGATCTTGACGAGCGTTACGTTTTCTACACCTACAATCACTACAACGATTTCCAGGAATACCTTAACTATGAAGGTGGCTGGGGCGAAATGTTCGGTAATATA
>JAFTON010000054.1 GCA_017463765.1 Clostridia bacterium
CCTTCTCGGTACAGGTTGCTGCCTTACCGGGAACTACTTCCTCGGTATGACCAAGCGCTGCAATTTCTTCCTGTGCAAGAAGAATCTCATCACAAACGGAACACTTCTTTCCGTCCTTAAGACCCTTTTCGGTACAGGTTGCCGCCTTACCGGGAACTACTTCCTCAGTGTGTCCAAGTGCTGCAATTTCTTCCTGTGCTACAAGCGTCTCGTCACATACGGAGCACTTCTTACCGTCGGAAAGTCCCTTCTCGGTACAGGTTGCTGCATAACCGGGAACTACTTCCTCGGTATGACCGAGCGCGGAAATTTCTTCCTGAGCTACGGTTACCTCGTTACAAACCGTACAGATTTTTCCTTCGGTATAACCTCCGGTTGTACAGGTTGCTGCCATGCCGGGAATAATTTCCTCGGTATGTCCGAGAGCTTCACCCTCGGTTGCACCGCAGTCGGCACAGGTTTTAGGTGCCGTACAAGTAGCGTCTGTCCAATTATGTCCTGTAATCATACAGGGAGATAATTGCTCTATAAAAGAGCATGAGGAGAGCGCTGCTATAATCACTAACAGTGCCACTAAAAGAACTATGCGTTTCGTTTTCATGTTTTTTCTCCTTAAATATATTTTGAGTTTAACGAAAAACAAAATAATATGTGACCGTTACCACGGTCTGTATTTTTTAACAACGTCGTCAAAGTTTATTTTTCGGTTAATCTCGGAGTGATTGTTAAGATAGTCGACAAGCTCTTCCATCTGTTCAAAGGTGATATTGATATCTCCGTCACAAATGGTTACTCTGAGCGCCTTAGAGTCGATCCAGAAAAGTCGTCTCTCAAAATCAGTAACGTCAATAGGCAACCCCTTTTCCGTCACGTATTTCTTGAATGCGTCGTTTTCAAAAAGTATGCCTGCAGGGGTGTCAAGCGTGTATTTGTCGGGAACTTGCTTTTTTTGAAGATCTATGGGCTTCGCCTGAGCTTCAAACTTAATACCGTCAAGACGAACTGTAGCCATGTCAATTACCTTCTCGGTATTCAAAGCAACGTATACCTGATACTCGCCGTCCTCAAGCTCGAAGGAGTCCGTAAGGTCGCGATAAGACTTTACGTCGTCAATATCAACCTCTACAGAAACCGACTCGGTAGCGCCTGCCTTGACAAATATCTTCTTAAAAGCCTTCAGCTCCTTTACCGGTCTGTAAATATCAGAGCTTGATTTTCCAATATAAATCTCAATAACGTCCTCACCGGAGATATTGCTTTCATTTGTAACATTCAGCGATACGATGATTTTTTCTTCCTTTATTTCATAATTAAAGTCGGAATAAGAGAAGTTCGAATAGCTGAGACCGTATCCAAACGGTAGCATAAAGCCCTCATGGTTAAGGTCGTAATACCTATAACCAACGTAAATATCGTCATAGTAATAGGTATGATAAATATCGCGTCTGGCATATTCCTCGTTAATGGGATTCTGGCTAAGCGAGGAAATCCATGTTTCAGGAAGTCTGCCACTGGGGTTGTGATATCCGTAAAGGTTGTTGAAAATCGCCTCCGACTGTCCCTCACCTGCAAGGTAGGTGATAAGCATCGACGTGGAGTTGGAGTAAACCTCCTCAACGTTAACCACACTGCCACTTACAAGCACTGTAGCAAAGCTTGTGAATGCTTCCTTTACCATCCTCAGCACCTCAATCTGCTGGGGACGAAGGTTGATGCTGCTTCTGTCAGCGCCCTCCGATTCATCACTCTGATACTGACCGAGGAACAATAGCACCTTGCCATATTTATCACGATACCCCGACAGCTCCTCTAACGAGATGCTGACCTTATCCTCGTCATAGCACTCAAGGAAGTCGTAATCTATTCCTTTGGCATCAAGAACATCAAGGAAGGTGGTTTCCTTATAGGCGTTCACCCAACCACTTCCACCACCCACAAATCTTGAGTGATTTGCAAAGTATCCCAGTACCAAAACCTTGTCAGATGTGGATATAGGTAAATAATTGTTGTCATTTTTTGCTAAAATTACCGTTTTATCGGCAACCTCAACTGCCCTGCAATGAAGCTCATCAAGATCAAGCTCATCGAGAGGAGATAGGTCACGGTACTTAAGAACAGTTCTGTTAATTTCATTATCAAGCTTGATCAAGTCCTCATCGTCAAAGGTCCTGCCATATCCTCTGTCCATATATTCATAGCTCATCTTGGAAAGAGGCATTTCGATGTTAAGACCTGTTCTGAAAGTAACCCCCTTATCGCTGACTGCGCACCAGTCGGACATTATCAGGCCCTCAAAACCGTATTCGCCACGTAGCTTCTTCTGAATGAGGTATTCCGACTCGTTAACGTAGACTCCGTTAACCTTGTTATATGAGGTCATTATAGACGAGGGCTTTGAATATTTCAGAATGTATTTAAATCCTCTTAAATAAATCTCGTTAAGTGCTCTTAATGAAACCTCACTGCTGTTGACGGTTCTGCCATGCTCCTGAGAGTTGCAGGCATAGTGCTTTACACAAGCACCGACACGGTTATCCTCGAGTCCGTTAACGTACTCGCCAGCAAGGACTCCGGTAAGAAAGGGATCTTCTGAAAAATACTCAAAATTCCTTCCACACATAACGTACCGTTTTATATTGATACCCGGAGCTAACAAAACGTTGGTTTTGTGATGCAGACACTCCTTTGCAATAAGCTCGCCCGATCTATAACAGGCTTCCTTATCGAAGGAGGCAGCAAGTGCGCTGGGGGTTGGCATACAGACCGTTCTGATTACCTCATTCTGCTCTGTAAAGCCGTTTTTCGTTGGCTTCCTGAGGCCACTGGGGCCGTCGTTAAGCACCAGAACACCAGAAGGATCCTGATAGCTTGCGATTTCCCACGCAGAAAGCCCCGTAAGATACTTGTATCTTGAAAATCTTTCTTTTTTATCCATGATTAATTAATAAGTGTACCAATCGCGAAATAAGAATCCGTATTTTCCTCTGCTCCATCAACAATGCTTCCGTTTACGAAATAATTGTCGGAATCGATCCTGCCGGAAGAGGAGGAAGAAACGTTATTATAGTTAAAGCAAAGCTTGATAAGATCAGGATTTTTTATTCCAAGATCCTCATAGCTTATATAAACCTCAAGGGTCATTCCGTCGGAGCTATCACCATTTACGAGTCCGTTAGTGGTTACGTGATATTCATAATCGGATATCTTCTTGTTGTACAAAAGATTACCCAATGCCAGAACGGAGTCGGAAGCGTCAAGGCTGATGCCCGAGTCATAAACTCTGAGAAGGTTTGCAGCGCTTAAGCAGATTGTTTTTCTTGCTGCAGCGTCGCTGTCGGTAATATAGATAATGAAATCATCGTTGTTACCGTGCTGACCCATATCGCCCTTATGCCAATTCTCACCGTCTGTGAATATCTGGGAGTCCTTAACGTCGGCAGCGATATATAATCCCTTATCACCCTTGATTACGTATACCGTACCAAGACCGTCGGGAAGGCTGTTCGCCTTAGCGCTCGCGTACTCGGTAAGCTTACCGTCAACAAACGCCACGCTTTCACTCACGTTAATCTTAAGGCTGAATTCCTTAAGTCCCTCTGCCGTTTCAGCCTTAAAGCTGACCTCCTGCAGACCTGCCTTATTACAATCATAAGAGGAATACTCCTCTACCTTAAGATATCCCGAATAATAGTTTGTAAAGCTTGCCTTTACGTAATCCGGAAGCTCTACCTTAACACCGAGAGGAACATTAATGATCTCCTCATCAATACTCTTAACAACTCTGGTTTCGTTATATGAAGCGATCTCGGCTGCAATTCTGTTACCGAGAATATTGTTAGACTCTGCACCGAAATGCCAGGGCTCGAAGGTGTTGGTTGTAAGATCCCCAGTGCCTACAAGCGAAACGTTGTTCATAGATGAGGCAACGTCAGCCTGAATTTCTCTCAGAGTGTTAGAATAAGCTGCGCTGTTGGTAAGTGCCTCGGTGATAACCACCGGCATCTCGCTGTTTTCAAAATATGCCCTGAAGTCATCAATAAAGTATCTGAGAGCCTTCTCATATATCGCCATATTGCTGTCAAACTTAGCATCCTGCTCACCGTGTACGAATGCCATACCGTCAATTACAACGTCATAGCCAAGCTCAAGGAGCTCGTTTACTGCCCTGTCAACAAGGGCGTAAAGGTTGTTGGTAAGAGGGCCGGTTTCACTTCCCTTTGCTGTTTCGGAAGCCTGATCAAGATTAAGATAACCATTAGCCTCGCTGTCATTGATAAGTGAGGTAGAATACCAGTGATCAGTAAAGGTCGAACCACTTGC
The DNA here is from genome assembly GCA_017463765.1 of Clostridia bacterium. GTDB lineage: Bacteria > Bacillota > Clostridia > Oscillospirales > CAG-272 > UBA1740. The sequence goes on from JAFTON010000054.1 coordinate 4,321, forward strand.
AGTATATTTAACGATAATGGTTTTGTAATCGGTATCAATCTTAGGATAAACCGAAGCGAGAGTCTGACCCATTCCGATCTCGGGTCCAAACTCGGTATAGAAATCACCATAGCCGGGCTCAAGAGGCTCGAAATATTTCGACTCGTCAATTCCGGGTATGTTACCAAGCTCACCCATGGGGAGACCGTCGGCAAGAATATCAACGTCCTCGTTAATTTCCTTATCCTCAGGCTTAAGATCATTTACAAGTGCCTTTCCACGTGCGCCCGACTGACCTGCAAGAACGATAATATGAACGGTGTTTGACTCATCTCTGACAGGATCCTTTCCACCGTCATTAGTACCCTCACCTGTTCCATCGCCGTTGTTTTCCTTGTCTCCACCGACACAGCCGGCTAAAACAAAGAGTGTTGAGCAAGCAAGAAAACAAATCAGTAAAAATGATATTATTCTTTTCATTTTATCCTCCTATCTTCCCAGAATCACAATTTCATTAAGAGCGGCAGCCTGCTCGGTCTTAACGCAAATTACCACGTGATCTGCCCTGAAGGTATTGACAATCTCAACAGTAAAGGCGCTGTTCGGGAAAACAAACTCCGTCTCGTCATTCACGTATCTATCATAACAGAACTGGGGATAGAGAATTGCATTGCCGTTTCCAAAATCGATATACTCGATCTCACCAAGCACCTTGTCATAATAAGCACTGTTATAAATAGCAATACCACCGATCTCATACTCTTTATCAAACTTAAGCTCAATATAGGAGTATCCTGTGCCAAGAGAAACCTCTTTCGCTGCCTCGTCGTTAAGATTATAGCAGTCAACGATGTAATTATCGTTGATAGCACCGGCATTTGTCACGTTTTCGGATTTTACGGTAGCAAATGGTGCGATATTTTTATAGCTGCTTATTTCCTCGGGGAGAGGCTGAATTGAGTAGGTAGGACCGTTAGCAAAGGGAACACCGTTCTCATCAAAATGAATATAGTCGAATGCAAAATAACGCTTGGTATATCCCTTATTGCTGTCACGGTTCTGATGCGCGTGATAACCGATCATAATCTGGTCGCCCACCTTGAAGAAGCAGTGATGCGCAGTACCCGATGCAAAGCCTGCCCACTGATTGTAGAGGGGAGAGGTCGATACGTTAGTACCGGGATAACCGAGGAGCAGATTTGTCCATATGCTACCCGATTGATAGGGCTTCTCATATTTGCCAAGGGGAGAATCCGATACGGCATAGCAAACGTTGTAATACTTGTTCCAGCAACCGTTTACCGAATAGGTCATATAATACTTGCCACCCGACTTGATAACAAAGGGAGCTTCGGCAATGGGAAGTCCCTCTCTGAACATCTCCCAGGTAAGAGGCTTCAGAATGGTGTTGGTAGAATTGAGCGCACCGGGCTCAACAATCTTGGTGTATGTAGACCAGTCAACCTCATAAGGATTCTTCATCTTAACACCTACGATATGCTGGTTTTCATTGCAGGCAACGCTGTAATACATATACATCTCGCCATCGTCATCAACGAAAACTGTAATATCAAGCACGTCAAAGTTCTGATTCTTATCTAAGAAAAGAGGCTCGGCAAGTCCGTTTACGCTTCCCTTCTGAATAGGCTCATACGGACCGAGGGGATTATCGGCTGCCACAACACTGTTACGGCGAATTCCCTTGCTGTCCTTTGCACTGTAATACATATAGTAAATACCGTCAAAGCAGTAAAGCTCGGGGGCATATATATCAGCCTTTGCCGCCTCCCAGCCGTCGAAGTTAGCGGGAGCGTAGACAGCCGTATGTCTTTCATAGTTAACGAAATCCTCTGTGGTGTAGCAATCGATAACGTTACCGTCTCTGTCACTGGTTCCGACAATATAATACGTGCCCTCCTCCACATATACGTAGGGATCGGGGAGAGGTACACTGTCAAGCTTGTTTACATACCACATTGTCTCGTCGTAGGTAAGGCTCTCACCATCGTAGGTAGAGGTGTGATCAACGTAGTCAACGTTCTCTTTAAGCTGTGACTCTACACTCTCGGGATAACCCTTATTACCACCACAAGAAGTCAAAACAGAAAAAATCATAATAATTAATAATAATGTAGAAATAATTTTACGCATAAGCAATCCTCCTACCATCAGATTCTGTCGCCACAGCTATCGTCAAAGATAAGGATTTTGTCCTTATTGAAAGCAAGTGTGGCTTCGGTATGAGGCTTTATCAGAGTGTTTGTTGAAATCTTCGCAATAATCTTTGCCCCTGCAAAATCGGCATGAACAAGAAGCTCGCTGCCTAGAAGCTCTACAATGTTTGCAGTCACCACAAATGCGTCGGTCTTGCTGCCTGTGAATTCCGAGTCGAGAACGATATCCTCAGGTCTGATACCAACTCTGATAGGATGTCTGCCGTGTAATGCACTTTCGCATCTTTCAAGAAGATTATTTGCAACCTCGTAAAGATTATTAACGAATTCAACGTCGGTGGAATTCAGGTTAACGTTAGACTTTACCTGCTTCTTATTTTTCTTGGGCTTCTGATAATACAGGGTATTGTCAACTACAAGCTCTTCCTTGCTGAATACCTGTGCATTATGAAGCATACCGATATCCTCTGCAGGAATTTTCTCAAATGCGAGAAGTGGCTCTCTTATTTTAAGAAGGAGCTTTCTGTCTGCTTTTGGCTGACCACTCTTCTGAGTTCTGAAGGCAGAAATCTGCGCCTTGACCTCATTTATGCAATCGGTATCCTTGGTGATTTCAATTATCTCATCAAGAGCACTTTCAAGTGCAGAGCCCTCATACTGACCGTCGGGATCGTAGATAAATCCGTCAAGCAGCTTCAATGCGTGCATCTTTTTGAAATCGGAAGAATTAAGCATTCTGTTAAGCTCTATAATTTTTGCCTCATAGAAGGCGTTATGACGCTTGATCTGTTCCTCCGAGAGAGCTATCTCATAGCCGTTTTCAAATACAAGCTTGCCGTTATCGTATTCTGCATCGAAAACGTTCATCGCAGGCGAGCCGATAAAGGTGGCAACGAAAATATTTCTCGGATTCTGATAGATTTCCTTCGGAGTTCCGATCTGCTGTACCCAACCCTTGCTCATAACAACGATCTTGGTAGCCATAGTCATAGCCTCAGTCTGATCGTGTGTTACGTAAATAGTGGTCGCGCCGATCTGCTCGTGAATTCTGACGATCTCGGAGCGCATCTGCACACGAAGCTTTGCATCAAGGTTGGAAAGCGGCTCGTCCATCAGGAACAGCTTCGCATTTCTTACGATAGCACGTCCGAGGGCAACACGCTGCATCTGACCACCCGAAAGCTCCTTAGGTCTTCTGTCAAGGTATGGACCGAGGTCGAGGATCTCCGCAGCCTCAAACACTCTTGTGCGAATCTCCTCCTTGCTCATCTTTACGTAGTGATACTGAATCTCTCCGTCCTTAATAAGACGGTATTCCTTATCAATCTTATAGCCCTTGGAAGAAAGCTTCGCCTTTTCCTCATCGGTTTTAGCCTTTGCAATTCTCTTAAAGCCCTCTACGTCGGAGACATTCGCCTTGCAAAGAAGCTTTGCTGCGGCATCACAAATTCCGAGCTTGGTTGCAACGTATTCAACAACCGTTCCGTAATTAAGTGCCTTGTCCTTTGCACTTTTGTGCGCCGAAAGAAATTCTTCCTTCCTGTTTTCAAGCACACCTACTGCCTGATCGTACGCCTTGGAAACCGTTGCCTCCATAGGTCTTTTATACTTACGGGCGCGAAGTGGGAAGGCAATGTTGTCGAATACGGTCATCTGAGGATAGAGCGCGTAGTTCTGGAATACCATGGAAATATCGCGATCCTTGCTGCTCGTATAGTTGGACAGCACTTTATCTATGTATAAATAACCACTGGTAATATCCTCAAGTCCGGCGATCATACGCAGAGTTGTTGATTTACCACAACCGGAAGGACCAACCAGGACGATAAAATCCTTTTCGGATATATCAATATTGAAGTCGTATACAGCCTGCACACCGTTAGGATAAATCTTATTAATATCCTTCAGGGATACGAAGGCATCTACTTCAGCATTGGCTATTTTATATCCACTTGTTTTTAATATTTTGCCTGCTTCCTTGACGGGAATTTCCATACTGCCGTCAACAGGCCTGTTATCTGTATTAACCATTTATATACTCCCTATTATCCTTTTATACCACTGCTGGACATACCCTCAATAATCTTATCCTGAGCAATAATATACATTACAAGCACGGGAAGAAGGCAGATAACACCACCTGCAAGCGCCGAGCCGATAAGATTGCTGGTTTTAGAGTTATTGATAATGTACGCCATACCTACCTGAAGTGTCCAGAGATCGTTATCCTTTGCTCCGTAAAGCATCTGGGGCCAGATAAGATCGTTCCATCCACCCATAAAGCCGAACAGACCCTGAACGAACAGAACGGTTTTACCAAGAGGCAAAACGATCTTGTAGAAAATCTTGAAGTTGCTGTATCCATCCATTTTTGCCGATTCAATAAGATCCTTCGGTATCGATTCAAAGAATGTTTTTATCAGATACATTCCATACACGCCACCAAGACCCGGTATAATCAGAGCCAGAAGCGATCTGTTCAGTCCCATTGAATATACCATCGACTGATTTCCGACAGCAGTCGCAGCGCCGGGGATAATCATTGACGCTACTATAATTGCGAACAATAGATTTCTGTACTTAAAGTCTATGAAGGTGAAAGCATATGCTGCAAGAGATGCAACGAGCAGATACAAGAGAGTTCCACCGATTGCGCTGAAGCAGCTGTTTAAAAACCACCTTCCGATTTTATAATCCTGAACGGAATTGACCTGTCCGATTCCCTCAGGAAGCTTTCCGAGCAGGAGCATCTCATAGTTTTCCAGCGTGTAGCCACTGTGGGGATAAAAAAGCTCCTTGGGATACAGCATTGTATCCGAGTATCCTCTCAGCGAGCCGAAGAACATGATAATAAAGGGAGACATCCAGATAATGCAAAACAGAAGCAAAAATACAAATGCCACGATCTTGCCTACCTTGACGTTTCTTTTATCTCCGAACTCTTTCTTTTTGCGAAAGCCTATATACTGTTCTAAGGTTATCTGATTTCGTGCCATTTGTTATATGCCTCCGAAATTTTAGTACCGGTTTTCTTCTCTCGGGTGATATACATCTGGATACCCGAAATAATGCCTGCAAACAGCGCGTAAACAAGGCTGGCAGCTGCGCCAAGACCGTAAAGGCTGGATTTGAACTGCAGATTGTTAGCTACTATATCCTGAATAAAGTACATCAGCGTTGAGGTTTTTCCACCTGCAGGCATACTTGCTATTGCAGCTATCGAGGGGCCACCACCCGACAATACGTAGTTCTGACCGTAAAGTCCGAGATAACCCAGTATCGTAGTGAACAAGCATAGTACAAGCTGTGGCTTGATGCCCGGAATAGTAACGTTCAGGATCTTTCGCATAGGAGAGCAACCGTCTATATCGGCAGCCTCGTAAAGATGGTGTGGAACGTTCTGAAGTCCTGCGCTGAGGATAATGAAGTTTCCTCCCCAGCCACCCCACAGACACATAAAGAAGATGGGGATCCAAGCGTAAGCGATCTCAACCTCCTGCCCAAGAAGGTTAAAGGAAAACCATGTGTCAATAAACCACATAATGTCGATGCCAAAGAACTCAGCCAATACACCGTGCTGGGATTTAGACATAAACAGAAGTGTAAAGATCGTACCTGCGGCCGTAAGAGGAACTATCGAGGGCATGTATATCAATGCTCTGAACAGCTTATAGCCGACGGGCTTCTGATTAATCAGTATTGCTAAACCTAAAGGTAAAAGAATAGCGATGGGAACCATTATCACCGAGAACATAATGGTATGTACGAAAGCGAGCCAAAAGCTATTGAATATGCCGGGCATAAACGAGCTGTCAAAAATCATTCTGAACCAGGCAAAATTATTAAAGCTTTCAACTCCCGGCCTTCCGTACTGGAAGTTCGTCAGTGAGATATAAATTCCGTAAAACAGCGGCAGCACGAAGAAAACGATGAACGCCGCTAAGTAAGGGAGAAGAAATATGGCTGTTATACCATATTTCTTCAATGCCCCTATTCGTTTAGACCTTTGTTTAGCATACTCCTCTAAAACAATAGTCTTTTCCATAAGAATATCCTTATTTTATTTAATTCCAAGCTTAAGAAGGTTAAGAGCCTCCTGGGTAGACTGAGCGATATCGCTGAGAATTCTCTTTGCCTGATCGGGGGTGCAGCCTGTTGCAGACAGAAGCTCGGACTGAATATTACCAACTGCAGTTGTCAATCCGGAGATAAGAGTGGTAGCAAACTGAGAGCTCTCAAGCGCGATAATCTGCTCGGGATTACCCATAGCCTGAAGAGTCATGCTCTTAGCCTCTGCAGCCTTATAAGTATCAGACTCGTATACGTTTTTCCATGCGGGAACGTGACCGGCTTTACACCATTCAACAAGGTTGTATTCACCACTGTCGTTCTGACCCTGAGTAAGCCACTCTGCAAAGATAAGAGCTGCAGCAGCCTTCTGCATGCTGGTGATCTTCTTGGTAAGGGTAATTACGTGGCCGTTGCCGTACCACTTGGAAGCAGTTTCGGCAGGAGCACTCTCGGATGCCATATAGTAAGGACGAGCTGCTACGTAGGGATTCTGGTAAATGGGATCATTTGCATCCTCCTCGGTAACGCCAAGCTTACCTGCAGTAGAGAGCTGCTTATTGTTCCACCAGAGGTCATAGGTATTGGCAACCATCCAAGGACCCTCGGAAAACATTACAACCTGTCCTGTGGGGAAGGCTGCCTCCTTGTTACCTGCATCACCGTAGAGTCTGTCGTTATAGCGCTCTGCGTGATCTGTAACGTACTTTGTAAAGCCCTCGTTCTTGTGGAAGGAAACGTCACCGTTAGCATCAACAAGAGAACCACCATTTACGTAAAGTGCAGTAAGGTTATCACTCTCCTGAGAGTGGAAGAATGCAGGATAGAAGTTTTCAACGGTTGCTCTTGCAGCAGCATCAAGCTTATTGTTACCGGTCTTGAGCTGATACCAGGAGTGATCCTGATCAAGGTTGATGTTTCTTACCCAGAGCTCGCCGGTGTCAGCAAGCTCTCTGAGGCCCTCAAGAAGAGTCTGATACTCATCATAATTCTGAGGAATGAAACGGGTGTTGTTATCAAAGCCGAGACCGTTCTTCTTGATGATATCCTGTCTGATCTGAGTAAGATATCCGTGTGCGTCGATCGGAACACCGTAGTGCTTTCCGTCGTGGATAGTGGTTTTTTCAATATTGTCGTAAGCGTTTGCAAAATCGATATCAACGCCTGTCTTGGTGATAAGCTCATCGATGGGATAGAAGTAGCCCTTAAGAGCATACTCGATATTCTTCTCGTTATGCATATAGCATATATCGGGGAAGTTACCGTAATCGTTAGCATAGGTACTGTCAAGCGCGTTATAGTAGTCATAGTGACCTACCGAGTTAACCTTAACCTCGATCATACCTGCATATTCCATGTTGAACTTTTTAACAAGATTAAGCAGTGTTTCCTGGTCAGGCTGACCGATAACGCTCCACATATTGAGCTGAACGTTTTCAAGATAATCCACAACAAACTCACCGTTCTCATCTCTGGGAAGATCGTCTACGATGTTATCGGTGTTGGCTGTGCCACTGTTATTGTCCTTATTATCATTAATGTTTACGTTGATACATCCGACAATAGTAAGCATAAAGGAAATTATCAACAGCAAGCTGATAACCTTTGCTAAACCCATTTTTAAAAATTTCATTGTAATTTGCCCTTTCTTTTAATAGTCTCTTCCCTGAACATTATCGTTGCGCTCACCCTCGTCAAGATAGTGAACATCAACTACAAGATCATTGAAGATAAGATTTATCAGAGTCTGCCTTTTCGACGTAAAGAGTCCGAAGGCATTGACGATTCCACCCACAACCGTAACGATAAGTATTACCAGACCGAGAGATAATCTCGACTCTACGGTTACGGGCACGAACATCGCCTCGTATCCACCGTTGTACGGTGGGAACAGATATAAAATAAATGCGACGGGAATAAACCCTATCGACTCAATAGCAGTCCTGAGTAACGGAACGTACCATTCGGTTTTCTGTCCCTCTGCTCCTATCACACCGAGTCCGAACAGCTTATAGCCTACCGTCTTTCCGTCACCGAAAACATATCTCGGAATAAGAAGAACGATAAAGCATGCTAAAATAATGGAAACTATCAGCGTAATATTCGTATATCTCGCCTCGGCACAATATGCCTCGCGGTAAGCAAGATAACGTGTGGAGTAATAGGGCTCGCTCTGCAGGATAAGCATTTCTGCATCATCAAGCATTTTTGAATAACCGTTAAAATAAGAACGGTAATAGGTAGCTCCGGTCTGACCGATGCTATCCGACGAATCGATAAACAAATAATGGAACAGGTAATATGCAACCTGCGTATTCAGGACGGGCATATCGCTGACGTCCTTATTAAATGAAAACATAAAACCGGCGTCGTCGCCAAAAGCCTTTTTATATATCTCAAACAAATCATCCTTAACAACTATATCAATGGGAGGATCATTTTTAAGATAATTTGTATAAAAATACGCCACGTTATCGTTTTCTGTAGAATGAACGCCGTTTATCATTACGTCATGACTTTTATCGAAGCTGAAATCGGGCTGCTGATTGTTTCCGAACACCTCATACGACAGACAGATAGCTCTGTAAAGATTTTTAAGCACCAAAACGTCGGTGCTGACTCTTTTACCGTCTACGTACTCTACGATATGAGTGTCCTCGGTCATTCTTTCGTAATACTCGATTTCATCGTTTATTGCCGTAGTAGCGTCGGTATATGCCGAGGTATTTCGGGTGATCTGAATCAAACCCATAAAGATCAGCTCGGCAACCAACGCTACCAGCACAAGATCTATCACGCAACAAACGAACCTTTTGCTCATTTTTGCAGGTGAGGATCTTTTTAAGGTTTCAATATCGGATTCAAATATTTTCACTATTTGATTAACCGTTTTGTTCAGAGATGGGAATTAATCCTCAAGGAACTCACAGTAAACGGGAGTCTCGGGAATCTTCTTTGCAACCTCCTCGGCATCTGTGGTAGCAGAGTAGTTGGAGAAGGTAACATCGGTGCTGAACTGATAGAAGCCAACGTGGCTTGCGATAGACTGACCGTTCTCATAGAGAATATCAAGCTCGGAGCTGAGCTGGAAGGAGCCCATGTAATTGCCGTTTACGTATACGTGGAAGTTAGCACCGTCACGTGCAACACCGAGCTTAACAGTACCCTCAAATGTAACGGTTGTGTCGGTAACCCATGCATAGTCGTGATGTCTTGCGAGAGAGTTGGTGATACCCTGCTCCCATGCCCAGTGCTGACCCTGTGCAACCTCACATACGCCGAACTCGTTCCAATTAACGTTGTCCTGACCCTTAATAAGATTACCGTTATCATCGTATGTATCGTTAAGGCCGATAGAGGCGTTAAGGAAGAATGCAACCATGGTTTCGATTCCCTCGGAATTCTTACCGGATGCAACGATACCGATCTTAGGCCATCTGTCATCCCAGTTTACACCGTGGATCGTCATCTCGGTCTCAACGTACCACTGAGTGGAGTATACGTCAGCGATATAGTAGAAGTTTGTAATACCCGAGCTGGTTCTGAAGGAGCCTGTGCCTGTTTCTTCATTCCACTCGTTTGTGAAATCATCCTCGCCGGGAATCATAGATATCTCTCTGTCAATAAATACTCTTGCTACAACGATTTCAAAGCTGCAAACCTTTGTGTTATCTACGTTAGAGGTAACGGTGATGGTTACCTTACCGGATGCAAGTGCTTCTGCTCTCTTACCGGTGATCTTTACGATATCGGGATCTGAGGACTCGCAGGTACATGCCCTCTGAACCGCGCTGAGAGAAGAGGAGCCCTTGATTTCATAGCAGTTGTTAAGAAGAACCGACTCACCGATCTTGAGAGTTCTAGAGGGCTCTTTTGCGGTAAGGGACTCGATAATGCTGCCACCGTTGTCGGTATTGCCACCGTTGTCGGTGCTTCCGCCGTTGTCGGGATTATTGTCGCCATGCTGATTGTTGTTGCAACCTATTACTGCAAAGCAGAGGAAGCATACCAAAAGACTAAGTGCTAAAGCTGTGATTATTTTTTTCATGATCTTAACTTCAATCAACTGTACCTTTGATTGATTTTCTCCTTAAATTTTATTTTTTCAGTGAGTACAGCACAGGATTTGCGGGCGTCTTGTAAACAAGCTTCCCGAGAGAACCGTTTGTTCTCCCGAGCATAAAATCGGCATGCCCTGAGCCTACTTTTAAACTAAGTTGATAATTCCGACCTCGTCAGACGTAAAGGTTAAAGGGGTAACATCACCTATCATCATGACGGAATCGATAGCGTGATAACGAGGATGCGATTAATTTACACCTGCTTATAAGGTGAAAACGACCTCCCTCCCACTTTTTACACCTCCAAACGTCATATCCGAAATAATTCTCATCAGACGATGGAGGTTTTTTTCTTTGTGCATTGAGATTTCCTCCTTAGTATTTATTATTTAATTTTTACATTTTCATTTTAACACATATCAGCAGCTTTAAAAAACCTATTAGATTATACAAATAGGGGTAAAATATTCTCATTTTTGTTTTATTTTTTATATATAGTAAAATTATGAACAGATTTTTTGTTCAACTTTCACAACTTTTTTGCATTTTAACACTTTACAAACCTCGAAAGATGTGTTAGAATAAATATGTTCCGTGGGAAAGGAGGGTAAAATATGTACATCAGTGCTTGGGGAGAAGAAATTGTAACCGACAACGCCATCGGGAATGAATATCTTGAGGTTATTATGGCAGGCATTACTCACCCGAATCCTACCTACCGTATAATGCACAATATTTCAAAAAGATTCCCGTATGACTATTACGTATTTGAATACGTTATTAGTGGCGTAGGATATATTGAAACCCCTGAAGAAAAATATACCGTTAAGGCAGGAGACTTTTACTTTTTAAACCGTCTCAGATATCATATTTACTACGCCGATCCCAACGATCCCTACGAAAAGATCTTTGTAGTTTTAAATGGTAGCTTCGTCGATTTTCTGGTATCCAGCCATCTGTCTAATGACAGTGTGTATATTAATAAATGTAATCTTAAGGGGCTGATGATGCATATCATCAATTTGCTTAATCGTGATGGCCCTATCAACTATAACAAACTGGCAATATCGATTCTGGAGATTTTTCAGCAAGCATTTCCCTCACCGTATCATATCAAATCGACTACCAGCCGTGTCCCCGAGATGATAAAGAATTATATTGATGCTCATATCACCGAGAAAATCACGCTTGATGACATAAGCGCAAACCTCTATATGAGCAAGGCACACATTGAGCGCGTATTCAAAAAAGAATACGGACAGACCCCACTAGCATACTGTCAGAGCCAGAAGATTGCCCAGGTAGCTTCAATGCTGGTTACTACCGACTATTCGCTGTCACGTATAGCTCAGTTGCTCGGTTTTTCGGATGTGAAGTATATGTCAAAAAGCTTTAAAAAAGCTAAAGGAAAGACTCCTACAGAATACCGACGAGACAAGCTGAATAAAATGAATCAATCGCAAAAATAGCGTATTATGTAAACTATAATATACAAAAAGCAGAGTTTTTTCAGGTTTAACACTAAAATACGAAGCTCTGCGGAAAGGCATTTTATGAAAACAAGAAAGAAGATTTTGGTTATGCTAACAATCTTAGCACTCACACTCGGCATCTGCTCCTGTGGACTTTTCCCAAACGAAGAACCACCGATAGATGACAATCCTCCCGACGTAAATCCTCCTGTAGACGACAAACCTACAACATCGGTTTCGGAAATCAGGATTCAGGGGGCGAAGGTTGATTATGCCTTTGCAGAGGAGCTTACAACCGAGGGTATCGAAGTAATTGCTACAATGTCAGATGGCAGCGAAAAGACCCTTTCAACCGATGAATACACCGTAAAATACGAAAACTACAACTCTATGAAGGTTGGTGAATACGAGGTAACGGTTGAGGTTAATAACAGCGATGTTTCGAAGACTTACCTTGTAAACGTCGCCCCTGCCAACAAGCTAAAGGTCCTTATGATAGGAAACTCGTTTGCAGATGATACCATCAACTACGCATATGAAATTGCCAGGAGCGCAGGAATCCCCGAAGAGAATATTCTTGTAGCAGATATCTATATAGGTGGCTGTTCGCTTGCGACCCACTGGTCTAACGCGCAGTCCAATGCGGCTGCATATCGCTTTGGCCTTGAAAAAGAGGGCTGGTTTGACGGCTCATCTTACACCAACTGGACTATGGAGCAAGCTATTAAGTATGCCGACTGGGACTTCATTACCTTCCAGCAGAACAGCGGTAACAGTGGCTTGGTTGAAACATACTCCTGCCTTCAGAACCTTATGGACTATGTTTATGACATAGCAACCGATACCGAAAACAATCCTAACGCCAATCCCAACGTAAAGTTCGTATGGCATCAGACATGGGCATATCAGCAGGATAGCACAAGCAATGCCTTCAAGACCTATGACAGTAACCAGATGACTATGTACAATATGATTCTCGACTGTCTTAGGTCCGAGGTTCTTACCAAGGATTTCGTGGCAATTATTCCCAATGGAACTGCTGTACAGAACGCAAGAACATCTGTTATTGGCGATACCTTCAGCCGTGACCAGCATAACCACCTGAGTTATGGCGCAGGCAGATATATCGCCTCTATGAACCTTGTAAGCGTGCTGACAGGCATAGATATGTCGGCTCTGACGTGGAAACCCACTGATAGTGGATTTAATTATTCGCTTAGCGAAACAGAAATAAAGATTTGCAAAGAAAGCGTTGCAAATGCTATTGCAAACCCGTTTGAAATTACAAAATCAAAATATCCCCCCATCCCCATGGATCTTTCCACTATGTTTGAAGGCGAAGGAACCGAACAGAATCCGTATCTCATTCAAAGCGCAGAGGATATGTGGGAACTCTCTAATTTCACCAAGGGAAAGAACTTTGAGGACAAAAACACATATTTCAAGCTCACAGCAGATATTGATCTTAGCGCAGAAAACTGGCAGCCCATCTGTGCATCACAGGATACAGGCTGGGTAAGCGTTCAGAAAGGTAACGCAAAGAGCTTTAACGGAAACTTTGACGGCAACGGCAAGACGATCACCTTCGTTGGAAATTATACCGGTGATACCTGGGCAAAGGGCTTGTTCGGTGGCATCGGTGGATACGTTCACGATTTAACGCTGAGAGGCACGATCACTACAGAAACGGGCAAAATCGGATCGCTTGCTGCTATGGCGACAACGAGTGCAAGAATTGAAAACGTTACCTCTTACGTAAATATTACTGCAAGTAACAACCAGGTCGGTGGCATAATAGGTTATATTGAATCCGACAACGTTACTATTACTAATTGCAAGAATTACGGCAACATTACTGCTCGTGAGCTTGTTGGTGGTATTCTCGGAGGTGGCTATAAGAACACGGCGTTCATTGGCTGTGAAAACCACGGTGAGATTACTGCTACCTCGAAAAACGCCGGTGGCATTGTGGGTGAGAAATATGCCTCTGCAACACTTACAGGCTGCGCAAATTACGGTACTGTAAAGGCAGGCAACACCGTTGCAAGCTCCGATGCAGGCGAGGCTGACAAGTATGCAGGATATCTTGTGGGACACGAGTATTAATTACTGATTGATTTTTGATTCTGCAATATAGAAAACGTAAATCTTATAAGATTAATTTAGCTCATTCTTTTTTACATATATAGTAAAAGGGCTGACAGCCATCGCTGTCAGCCCTGCTTTTTTATTGAATTCACCCTACTGCAATAAGGCCGAAAATAATAGTCAGAGTGAAATAAGTTATGTAAAAATGGTATTTTTCAAAGAAAAAACCTTTATTTTGAGTCGTTTTACGGACTTTCAGGCTCGTCGGATTAAGTTAGCCAATCACACAAAAGCAAGACCTTCTTAAAGCCCCGAAGCAGTTAAGACCACTTCTGCCGGTTAACTGCAACTGAAAAAACTGCGTTCAGTACGGATTTACATAAATTCCATACCTTGCCGATTATTACTTTCTGATGCTTATCTCGGTAGCCTTATCAAAGATATGTATAGCCTCTTCATCAATACCGAAGATAACCTTGCTGCGTCTTTCGGGATTCTTCTTAAGCTTAGCAGAAACGGTAATGCTTGTAGCATTTTTTTCAATTCCTGCCTCTGCATCAAGATCAAGGTTAGCATAAATAATAGTTTCGTTACCAAGAGCCTCGATAACCTCGACTCTTGCTGTAATTGAATTATCGCACTCTTCATCAACAACCTTGATATCACCGGGACGGATACCCATAATAACGTCAAGACCCGATCCTATTTTTTCCTTATCAAATTCTGCCATAACAGACTCGGAAAGGGTGATTAACTGATTGTTTGCAAACCTGAGCTTGCCGTCAGGTGTAATATGTCCCTCAAAGAAGTTCATCTGAGGTGTGCCGATAAAGCCGGCAACAAAGGTGTTTATAGGATGATCATAAAGCTCCTGAGGCGCACCGATCTGCTGCACGAAGCCACTCTTCATAACAACTATTCTTGTACCCATTGTCATCGCCTCAACCTGATCGTGAGTTACGTAAACAAAGGTTGCACCAAGCTTTTCATGAAGCTTTATAATCTCACTTCTCATAGTTGCACGAAGCTTTGCATCAAGGTTTGATAGAGGCTCGTCAAGAAGGAATACCTTAGGATTTCTTACAATAGTTCTACCGAGAGCAACTCTCTGACGCTGACCACCCGAGAGTGCCTTTGGCTTTCTCTCAAGATACTCGTCAATAGCAAGAATCTTTGCAGCATGGCGAACCTTCTCATCAATCTCAGCCTTAGTATACTTTCTCATTATAGGAATCTGTTTTCCATCTTTATCAAGAACGGGCTCGCCGTTCTTATCTCTCTTTACGTCGGGAGTTTTACGAAGTTTAAGGCTGAACGCCATGTTATCGTAAACCGTCATATGAGGGTAAAGCGCATAGTTCTGGAATACCATCGCGATATCTCTATCCTTAGGATGAATATCGTTTACCAGCTTATCGTCTATCCAGATCTCTCCGTCTGTGATATCCTCAAGTCCGGCGATCATACGCAGAGTGGTAGACTTACCGCAGCCTGAAGGACCTACGAATACTATAAACTCCTTGTCCTGAATTTCCATACAGAAATCCGAAACAGCAGGCATAGCATTTGCTGCCACCTTCTTGTCTGAATTCTCATAGATTTTGTAAACGTGCTTAAGAGTTACTGTTGACATAACCTTCTCCTTTTCCGTTTTGCTGTTTACTTTTTATTTTAATATTAATTTATTTATCAATTTAAAATTCCACCGGGATATATATTCAGCCATACGCGCTTCTTACCAAAGCAACTGACATCCTCAGACGACATTACCGACAGATAAGTGTCTGTGCCTTTTATTGCGATATGGCTAAGCTTCTTTCCGTTAATAAACTCCTCGTCAAGACATCCAGCGACCGGAAGCGAATATCTGCTCCTGACATAAGAAAGCGAAAAGGACGGTTCGCTAACATCCAGATAATTAACGCCCTCCCGAAGTTCTCTGCCCAGCTTAACACGCTTGCCGAGTATTTCAACTCTATCTCCACGACTGTCGAGACGTCTGATCTTAACACGGTTGTGAAGTGGGTAGTGACAGGTTAATCTATCCTCCCCCTCACAAATAATCAAATCACGAATTTTATAGTAAAGCCTGATTTTTTCTCCCTGATGAAGATTTGTTTTTTTGCCGTAAACAAATTCTCTGCCATCGGTTTTCATCAGAAGATGATCTCCGTTGTTTTGGGTAACCTCTAAAACCAGAGGAAATGAATCGCTGAGAGGAACCTTGCTGAGCCTATCCACCTCTATAATAACGTCGACCCGGTTGGGGTGACGCAGAAGCCTTGACATATATTCCTCATCAAGCTCTATTGTCTGTCCCGAAAGCTCAAGACGATTATCAACCAATCTGCCCTCAAGTCTTATTTCGGTCATTGACAGCGAGGGAGAATTACCGATGCCGCCCAAAATCTCGTTAACCTCGGTATGAAGAGGATATTTTAACAGCAGCTCCGTCGGTGCAAGCTGTAAAACAGCGCCGTCACGCATAACTGCAATTCTGTCAGCCAAAAACAGAGCCTCTCTTACGTTATGGGTAACGTAAATAAAGGTAGAGTCAGGAAGCATTTGCTTCATTTTCTTAAGAATGGTGCAATACTCAGCTCTGGATTTTTCATCCACGTTGCTCATCGGCTCGTCAAGCAGAACAATTTTGCTTTTTTTCAGTAGAGCCTTTGCCAGTGCAACTCTCTGTTGCTCACCACCACTCAGGTTTTTCGGTTTAACATCGGCAGTTATTTCAAGCCCAAAAATGCGAAGAGCATCCATCACTCTGTCGTAAATGTTTTTTTCATTCTCGCCTGCTTGTCTCAAAGGCGTAGCAAGATTGTCGAAAACTGTCATATGAGGATAGAGAACGTATTCCTGAAAGACCATAGAAATACCTCTCTTGCTAACCGGGATATTCTCCGACAATATTCCATCAAAATACAGCTCTCCCGAGGAAAGTCCTTCTGTTCCCGCGAGAACCTTAAGCAGCGTTGATTTGCCCGAGCCTGACGCTCCGAGTATTACCAAAAACTCGCCACCGTTAACGCTGAAACTGCAGTTTTTAAGACCATAAGCACCATTTTTGTAAACTTTAGTTAGATATTTAGCTTCTATTCTCGTCATCGCTTACTCTTTCAAAATCATTTTCCACCTGAGAATTACTCGCAGCGTCAGATACAGCTTCGCCATTCTCTGTGAATTTTCTCTCGCTGCTATCATCAGCTTCAGTCACATATCTGCCATATGAAAGTCCCCTGCCGTAATAGTCGGGGTAATCCTTTATATTAATTACTCTGTCAAAGCTATGCTGACACACAAGGAACATTGGAATAATCATTATTCCGATAAGGATAAACACCAAAAGCAGATACGCAATAAGCGTGGTTACAGCATATCCCAGAAGTGTTAATACAAACAATGGCGCAAGGGAAGCAAGTATAACCCCGTTTGCCAAAAAGAAATCCGAGAAATATAGCTTGAAGGCTCCGACAGCAAGCTGAAGGAAGGTAACGTTATACTGACAGGACATGCATGCCATATACACAGTAAGTCCGAAGAGAATAACGGTAAGGAATATACAAATAAAGCTACCGAAGATTACCGAATAGGAGCTGTCGAATACCTGATAATAAAATCCAAGCCAATCGAACGCATATCTCATAATCGCATATGCCACGCCCCACAGAAGTCCTACCAGAGCCATCTGTCTGCCACTGGACTTAATCCCTGCAAGAAAATCTGTTTTAATAATTACCGGGTCGCTCCAGGCAAGCTTTCTGATTACGTTAAGTCCACCCGAAAGTCCGAAAAAGGCGAGCGCCCACATCGGTATAGCAGTAACGTATACAGTAAACCAATATTCTACAAAATGAGTAATTCCCTCTCTCGGATCAAGACTGAAAATCCAATCCGAAAGCGAAAGTGTAAGAACACCCCATATGATAAGGGGGAGAAAAAACAGCGATGTCAGTAAATGATTTATATATATTTTAGAAAACTTATTTTTTAACATATATGAAAACAGCTTTCGTCTGTTTTCGGGGAGCTTGCTTTGAGAGAAATCCTCGCTTGCAGGCTCTCTCATTACAATTCTTTCTACTAAACCTTTTTTTCGCATTTTGCTCTTTAGTTTTTCTTTAACATTTCATATATATCGTAAATTATCTCCCGATCTATATCGGTCTTCTTATTAATCAGGAAATAATAATCATCGTCTAACTTAATTCCAATAGCTACGTCACCATGGTAAAGAATACTCTCCTTATCTTCGGTATCAATGGACAGAGGCATAAACATATCCATATCGGCATACCTATGCGCCATCTCCCCCTGCATAATAAAAGCATCGCAGGAATAAAACGCGCTGGTAGACATAACCACGTCAAAATATCGGTCCTCGGGATGTCTCTTCAAAACCAAGATTCTGTCAATCCCTTTATCAGACCCATATTCGTTAATTTCTTTAATAGTCCCCTCAGAGAAGCCTGCGTCATAATCGGTTGTAACGAACCAGATCATAAGCTCTTTGCTGTCAAGATTTTCGTTTGCAACGTAGAACATTACAGATAAAACCGTCACTACAGCCAGGACTATTAATACGGTTTTCAGATCGAGAACCTTTTTTATTCTTTCAAATGAAAGGCTGTTGTTTATTTTCATGTTATAAGAAATCTGTGAAAAGGAAAATCAGTCAATCCTTTTCCACTCGTATAAATATTTGCCAACGTAGCCTATAAGGTATTTTTCACCCTCCACGAAGCTAACGGATGCCTGCTTCAGAGCCAGGAAGCTTACCTCCCCCTCCGAAGAAGAAAAGATGTAATAATCAAACCACTCACCATCATCAATCGCATCGTTTTTCTTTTCAAAAACACCAACACACTCTTCCTTTCTTCCCGTATCAAGATCATCTAAAAAGGACCTGTAGGTTTCGGGAATGGCGTAGCTTATCTTAAAGAAACAAATAGAAAACAGAATAAAGACCAACAGTGTAACGGCAAATACAGTGGTAAGAATTACGTTATTATTAATAAAGGTACAGAAAACGAATATTGCTGATAAAAAGCACACAACGGCAATAGCGTAGCATAAAATAAGCTTTCTCTGGCGAATGCGTATTTTTTCAAGCTCGGAGAAATCGTAAACTTTATTCATCATCAGGCATCTTCTCCACGCTGAGTATACCGTCAGAGACGATCAGCCTTGCAATACGGGCAGTACGGCACTCATGACTAAGGTCATCACCCTTGTCTCTGCCGTGATAGATGATATACCACTGACCATCAACCTTTATCGTACTGTTGTGGCCGGTGCCAAGCTCAACACCATCGCTGGAAAGCAGAGGATGATAGGTGTTATCGTCGGGATATTTTAAAAACTCTATGTTCTCAAGGTTTCCTGTGGTTACCCTCGCCCTGCTGTAGCCAACGTAATAGTTGTTATTCTCATAGCAATTACCCGAGAACAAAAGGTAGTACCAACCGTCCTCGTAAAAGAAATTAGCTCCCTCAATTGTGTGCCAATGCTCACCCTTCTTAAATCTGTCACGACAGAAGATTTCCTCGTCAAGAGTTGGACGCACAGCCGTCCTCGGATTACCTTCAAGAAGTGTGGGGCTCAGCATTTTGTCAACCACGATCTTGGTTCCTACACGTTCTGCATCATAATCGTTTACCGAATAGAACAGATATCTTCCACCCTCACTGATAGCGATATCGGCATCAATGGAAAAAGGCTCAGCAAGATCATTCTGATATACAAACGGGCCTGTGGGAGAATCCGAAACAGCAACCTTCAGGCACTGGGTATGAACGTCATCGCTGATCTTAGGCATAGAGGAGTAATACATATAGAACCTGCCGTCGCATTTAGTTACGCAGGGAGCCCAATACTGACACTGTTCCTCCTGCGAGCAGACAACTCCTACGTGTTCAAAATCACCAAGTCTGTCCGAAGTATAACAGTGAACTCCGTCACCACCGGTGCAATATAAATAATACCTTCCGTTATCAAAAAAGATATACGGATCTGCCTGATGCTCTTTTTCTCTTAAATCACGGGATTTTACTAATTTCATAAAACTTTTTTTCCTAAAATGTAATGCTGAAATGGGGTCAGGGACGGCCTGCCCTAAGACAAACCGTCCCGAACAAAAACTAATTATTCAATGCCTAATTCATGAAGCTTGTCATGAACCTGGGATTCTACGTTAATAACGTTGTAATTACGAACTCTGATACCCATATTGAATACCAGACATCCACCAACTACGTTCTCACCGGAAAGACCACGCAAGGAGGTCTCTGTTGCGAAGAGATGATCGTTGACGAAGAAGTAATAAGTACCGTTAACGCGTGCAATAGCAAGCTTGGTGTAATTACCGTTAGTGTAGCTGATATCGAAGTCAGCAAGCTTCTCTGTTGCATTCCAGTCGTAATCGCTGTTGTCCTGCTTTCTCTGACAATAACCAACTGCCTTCTTATGGAAACCACCTTCATATGCAGAGTCGATATAGAAGAAGGTGCTACCCGATTTGGATTTAAGAACCAAACCGAACTTAGGATAGTTCTCCATTCCACCATGCCACATTCTGTACGGCTTGCTTTCGGTGATAGTCATCTCTGCCTCAAAGTAGAAATTGTATCCCTCAGCGCCCTTGAAGAATGCGAACTGATCACCGGGTGCAGTGTTTTCAATATAAGCGTTTTCTGTACCGTCATCGTTAGTAAGGTCACCGTAGCCCCAGCTTGTAGCGAAGTCACCTACAGTACCTACCTTCTCACCCTCACTGTACTTGATATACTCAACGGGGTTGGGATTTTCGTAGGAATAAGCCTTGAATTCGCTGACGGGAGCAGGATTCTTAACCTCTCTACCCATGATCATGATCTCACCGATCGCAACGTTGGGCATCTTATTGTTAAGGTTGATGGTAAGCTCGATTTCCATAACCGGCATCTCGGCAAACTCAAGAACAATTGCACCACCGGGATACATTGTAGACTTGGAGTCTGAGTTCCATGCATAATTGAACTTAACGTTCTTCGCCTCTGCCCATGCAAAACCGTCAGCAGTCTTATACTTAAGCTTAACGCTGTTGATAGCAGGAACGGAAAGGTTGTAATCGATGCTGTTGTAAAGCAACAAGGAACGAACGTTTACATAATCATCAAACTTGAAGTTGATAGTTGTCTTAGTGCTTGTGCTAACCGACTTGGTCACATATTCCTTTACAAGATCGTTTTTATGTACTCTGTAAAGACCGTCGGTAAGATACTTAACGTCACTGTCAGCTGCAGTATGAGATGCAGTAACGGTAGCCTTGGGAGCAAGATTCTCGTATCCGGAAACTGCTGCAGGCAGAGGCTGATAGGAATAGGTAGGTCCATTGGTATGCATAAGAAGCTGACCCTTATCATTCTCAACGAACTGAACCTCATCAACAGCGAGAGCTCTACCCTCTGCGATAGATCTTCTGTCAAGGAAGGTGTGGTAAGCGATCATAAGCTGATCACCACACTTGATGAAGCAGTGGTGGCCTGCGCTCTGAATATTTTCCCAATCGCTCTCGGTATAAAGAAGTGTACCACCATCCTCGGGCTGAACCTTAGTATACTCACCAAGAGGAGAGGTTGCAAGAGCCTGTCTTACCTGGTAGTTGGGGCTTGTATAGGGATAAACCGAATAGGTTAAATAATAAGTTCCTTCATGATAGTATACGAAGGGACCCTCGTTTACAGTTGCCTGCTCATCCTGACCCTCGTCAATGTCACCGAACTGGATCGATCCACTGGACATCTCAGATGAAAAATCTCCAACAGTAGTGTTGAAAATAGAAGTGATCTGAGTAAGAGTGGAATAATCGGGAGTAAACCAGTCCTTCATCTTAACACCGAAGATCTCCTGATATCCTCTGGTGTGCCATCTCTGCCATGCAGAGAAGTACAGATACTTATCACCGGTCACGGGGTCAATGAATGCGTGAGCGTCAATAACGTCGTTATGAACACCCTCACGTCCGGGAAGAATGGTATCGAAATCATAAACAGGCTCACCCTTGGAAAGCTTCTTGCCGTCAAGGTTTTCAGAGCCGTCAACACTCTCGAACGGACCGTAGGGGGTCTGTGAAACGGCAACGCTTACGCACTGACGGTTATCCTGCTTCCAGTTCTGCGCATTGTAGAAGAGGTAATAAACTCCATCATCGAACAGAACCTCAGGCGCCCAGTAATTGTTAATCGCCCATGCCTCAGAATAGTCGGGCTCGAAGGCTACGCCAACGTATTCCCAGTTTGTCATATCCTTTGAACGCCAGCACTGGAAACCGTGACACTGGATAAGGTCACTTGTTCCGTAGGCGTAGAAATAACCTGCTCCCTCGCCTTCCTCAACGAAAATAACGGTAGGGTCGGCAATCTGGAAGTTAAGTTCATTCAGATAATAAAGATTTTTGTTGTAAGAATAGTCATCGTAGGTGTCATCATCATAGGTCTCATAGCTGAACTCACCTGTAGCAGGTGTGCCATCACCCTTCTGAGGGGTAATTTTAATACAGCTGACAGTAGAACATAAGATGCTGAATATCATTAACACCAACAAAAACAGTGAAATTATTCTTTTTTGCATAAATGTCTCCTTAAAAACAATATACGGTATTTACTGCCGTGATTTACGGTGCAAAAGGTATATTTATACTTTCATACCACTTGTGGCAACGCCCTCAACAAAACGCTTCTGCGCAATTATGTACAGAACGATCGTGGGAATAATACTTATAACGGTTGCAGCCATCATAGCAGGCACGTTTCTGCCGGCAAAATAGCTCTTAAGCTGGTTCATTGCTATCTGCAAGGTATACATTTCGGGGTCCTGAAGATAAATCAAAGGACCGAGATAATCATTATATCCTCCGATAAATCCGAGAAGTGCCTGAGCAAGCAGCGCAGGAACAGAAAGAGGAACCATTATTTTGAAGAATATGCCGAAGTAGCTCATTCCGTCGATCTCAGCGGCTTCGATCAGCTCTGTCGGAATACCGAGATAAAACTGACGCATAAAGAACACGCAGGTCGCAGCACCAAACATACCGGGGATCATCAGTGGCAACGGAGTGTTTACCCAACCTATCTCATTATAAATAATAAAGGTAGGTGTCAGAAGTATCGTGCCCGGGATCATCATTGTGCCAAGCAGCAGCGAGAACATCTTGTCTCTGAACTTAAAGCGAAGCTTTGCAAAAGCATAGGCACTGATAGCAGATGAAAACAGACCTAAAATCGTTGACGGAATAACGATCCAAAGGGTGTTGATAAAGCCCGAGATAATAAGTGGAACTCCCTCATAGGCAGAGCCCATATCATACTCAAGAACTTTTTCATAACCCTGTAAGGTGAACTCTTTTGGCCACCAATTAAAATCAAGGCTGTTCGCCTCTTTTATACCCTTAAAGGAAGTGAGGAATACGAGTGAAAATGGGAGCAAAACCCATAATGCAAAGATGATAAGAGCAGTATATATGCATATCTGACCGATCAAATCCTTTGCGTTAAGCTTCTTTTTCCTTGCTTTAATCATAATTCACCCACTTCTTTGATACAACAAAGTTGATCGCCGTAACGATCAGAATAAGCACCGACAGGATAAGCGCAGCAGCAGCGGCACTTCCCATCTCATTGTTGTACACAAACGCCCTTCTATAAATATAGAATACAATGGTAAGACCATCGTTGTTCGGGCCTGCGCCTTCACCTCCACCAATCATCTGAGGACGTGTGAATTCCTGCAATGCACCGATAAGTCCCGTTGTCAAAAGGAAGAATGACGTGGGAGAAACACCCGGAAGTGTAATATTGAAGAAGCATCTGAAGGAGCCTGCGCCGTCAACCTTTGCCGCCTCGTAAAGCGATTTATTAACGTTTGTAAGCGCAGCACCGTACAGAACGATTCCATAGGCAGTTCCACTCCAAATACCGATAATAATCAGACACAGGGTATAGGTGTCAGAATCGGTAAGCCACGGAATTGCGGTTTCTCTGGTCAGACCCAGCCAGGAATTGATTATACCGTGATTCTGGTTGAAAATCAACTCCCACATAAGCGAAACCGCAACTGCGCAGCAAACATAAGGAACGAAATATACGCCTCTGAAAAAGCTTCTTCCTTTTATGTTCTTGGTAAGCAGATAAGCCACGATAAGTGCTATCACAATACAGATAGGCAAGGATATAGCCATTCTGAGTGTATTGAGAATAGACTTCCAGAACATATGATCGCCGAGAACCTCTTTGAAGTTTTCAAGACCGGCAAACTGCGCTCTTGAGATATCGCCTCTGCCCGGAACATACATAAAAGCCATAGCAAGCGCAAGAAGCAGTGGAAGCATACCGAAAATGATAAATCCAACTACCGGAATGCTCGCCATAAGCATACCACTGTTATTCTGGCCTAACTTCTTTTTTGTTCTTTTGTTATAAAGTTTTTCAAGATTCATAATCTCGTTTTAATTCATAAAACTACTTCTTAACTGTATACTTAAGAAGCTTATCGTAAGTATCAGCAAAGGTCTCGGACTCGAAGAACTCGGTCATGCTCTTCTTACCGTTTCTTACGTCACCGTTAAGAATACCTGCCCAGTCGTCGATCCAAGCGTTATCAGCAAGATACCACCAGTCGCCTGCGCCCTGGATCTCAGCAGCTTTAAGGAATACCTTGGAGTTACGAGGCATCTTGTCAGTCTGAAGGAATACTTCGCTGTTAGCAAGCTCCTTCTGGAGAGGAATTGCAAAGCCCATCTGTGCCTGAGCTGCCTGACCCTCTTCACTCGCTACGAACTCGATGAACTTCCATGCAGCAGCCTTAAGGGTGGAATTGTTGTTAATGCAAAGACCTACAGAACCACTGTGTCCTGCCTCGATACCGTGAACGGTTACGTTTCTCTCAACGCCGAAGCCCTCTGCATCATACTCTCTGTACATAGGAAGAGGACAAACGTCCCAGGTAAAGTCTACACCGGAATCCGGGTCACGGAAGTAAGTAACATCCCATCTACCGTCAACGAGCATTGCGATCTCGCCCTGTGCGAATGCCTGAGTCTTACCTGCATCAGAACCGATGGAGGAAGGAGTAGGAGTAATGCCGTAGCCGTAAAGCTTCTCGCCGTTTACGGTATCAACAACAACGTCCTTCTTAGCTGCAAGACGAACGAACTCGGTAAACGCCTCTCTCTGAGAAGGAAGCTCGTTAAGCTTACCCTCGCCAACAAGCGCGAGAACCTCGGAGGTGATCTCCTTGCTGTAGCTCTCGCCTGCAGAGCTTGTCATGTTAAGACCAAGCTTATCCTGGTAGGAGATGATCTCGCCTGCCTTATAAGTATTACCGTTGACCGTTACGCTTGCAACATCGTCAGCAACGATATAGTTAGGAGTAGCATCGCTGAGAGTGAAGTCATACCAACCGCCACCGTGGTTAGGATCGGAGGAAGGAACAAATTCGATACAGTCGCCACCTACGGACCAGCCGTAGTTGAACCACCACTCTGTGAAGTAACCATACGCATTAGCGTTGGACATGCTGTTCTGAAGAACATTTGAAAGCTCAACTACCTCATCCCAGCTCATAGGGATCTGGTTGTTGAAATACTTCTGACCGTTTGCAACAAAGTAACCGTATTCCTTTACGGTAACATCGCCAAGACCGATTTCTGCCTTGGTGTTTCCTCTGTCATCCTCTGCACCGGAGTTGTATGCATCAAGATCCTCTTTAGCTACGCTGATAACCTTAATGCCTGCCTTTTCGAACTCGGTCTCATTATAGTAGATAACTGTAGGACCGATATCCTTGGGAACACCGTAGTATCTTCCGGTCTCGGTACCGGAGAGCTTTGTATTAACGTCATACTTATAACGGGTAACAACGTTGCTCCACATTTCGGAAAGATTATACTCCTTACTGCTATTAACCCAATCGGTTACGTCGTAAAGAAGACCTTCCTCAGCGTATGCCTTATAGCCTGCATCTCCAACATAGAAAATGTCAAGCTTGCTGCCCATAAGAGCTGTACGAACTGCTGTTTCATAACCGTCGGAGGGCTTCTGCTTAATATCTACTTCGATCTGACCTTCATAAAGCTTGTTGAAGCGCTCTACAAGATCACTGAATACTGCAAGCTCATATTCGTCACCGTTGATCCAGAATTCAACCTTAGCTACGTCATCACTGGGACGGTAGTTACCTTCTTCATCAATTTCACCGTCATCGCCCTTGTCCTCATTAGGCTTGCAGCCTGCAAATACAGAGAGGCAAAGCACAAGAGCAAGCATTAATGCAATTAATCTGTTAATTTTTTTCATTTTTTCTCCATTCAATTCTCGTATCAAACATTTTTTCTAACGTCTCCCTCGCAGACGAGAAGCTGGCGAGGGAGACGAAATGCTAACTTATATTAACATTTAAAGGTACAATGCTATTAATTATTACTTTAAGATAAAACCATTTTCAGTTGCGTAAATAGGAGTATCAGGGCCGCAACCTCTTACCCAAGTAAAGCCGGTTTCGAATACGCCACCGATACATACCTGAACCTCACCGTCGTAATCCATTCCACCGTACTCGGTAGTGAATGCAAGGAAGGTCTCGAAGGTGGTTGTGTATGTGCCATCTTCGTTCTGAACAGTTACAGCCTTGGATGCACAGTACTGATCCCAGTCACCGTTGTTAAGTACAGATGCTGCCATCTGAGTAGAATAGTTTCCACCCATACGGTACTCAACGTCAAGAAGACCCCACCAATCGTTTGCCGTTCCCTGAATTACATCGGTTGCAGGTCTTGTATGTGTAATAGTGTTAAGAACGATGATACCTGTAGAGAGCTTTCTACCGGTTACAACCATCTTTGCGCCGTTAACGTTTTCGAAGGTTATGCTTGAAAGTCCCTCATAAAGAGCCTCGTCTGCCTTACCGTCGATGGTGATGCCCTCACCTGCTGCCATCTTATCTGCAACGTAGAGCTGTGCTGTGGGCCAATCTACGAAGACAGAAATCCACTCAATACCATTTTCATTGATGTAAGGAACGTTACCGTCCCACATAAGTGACTGCCAGCCGCCGAAGCCGTTACCGTTTACACCAACCTGGAAGGTTGCCTGCTTTGCAGTAGAGAAGTCGTATTCATAGAACAATTCAACAACTGTCTTGTATGCAAATCCACTATCGCCACCGTCTGTACGAACGAGTGCATAATCGCTGATAGGTCCACATCCTGCGATGAAGTCATCAATGAGCGAGAAGCCTGCACGGTCACCGAGAAGCTTGATCTCAAGGTTATCGTTCAGCCACCATTCGGGAACGGATGCGCTGAGATTATTCTGATAAATAGTGATAGCAAGGTAAACGCCATCCTCTGCTACGTAACCAACGAAGTCGAACTTAGCATTGTCGTTACCCTGACCCAAGAAAGCATTCTTGCCTTCGTATTCGCTGAGATTACCGTCAATGCATGCTCTCTCACAATCGTGAACGATACCGTTCTTTGTGATATGGATACATTCGGGAACACCAACTGTACCGATACCAACGTGCTCAGGGTTAGGACGGCTGGGAGTGCCGTGGCTGGTTCTCCACCAGTCTGTTCTATCCCACTGGTTATTGATCATGTACTCATAACGAGCAGCCTCACCGGGTGCCTTGAACGCATAATTAAGATTTACGGATTCAGCGTTGAAGCCGTTAATATGACCCTTATTTACATAAATCTCAACTGTATGAAGATATTTGCCGTTTTCCTGCTGAGCATAGTTATAAACGGATCTGGAAGCTCCAACGGATGCTCCCTTAGCATTTACATAGCACTGAGCGCCATTATTAAGGTAGAATTCGAAGTTATGATTCTGCCACCACTCTGCGCCATCGGTAACAACACCGTTTGTGATTGCTTCAACGTAGAAGTAAACGCCGCTATCGTCGCTCTTTGCCCAAACGGTTACGCTACGATTGTCCTCTACCTTGAAGGAGATGGGATTGCCGTAGCCTTCGCCCTTAACGCCGTCAATAGCCTCAGAAGGATTGTAATCAAGCTCTACCTTGATCGCGATAGCAGTATCGCTTGCCTTTACAACGTAGGAATATACGCCGTCAACAGCCTCTACAGCCTCGCCGTTTACGGATACGGAGAGGATAGCCTCGCCCTCAGAATATCCGTCAACTGTGAATGTTACTGCCTGACCAACAGTTGCGGTTGCAGTCTCGCAGTTTACATTTGCGGAAAGGAAGCCTTCACCGGTCTTATCAACAACGCTGTTTGTTACACCAATGCCCTTAAGAGCTACCTCGATAGCTGCATCGCCATTAGGCATTACGAAGCTGATCTTTCCGTCAACAACCTCTACGATCTCGCCGTTTACCTTTGCGAAGTCGAGAGCCTGACCCTCAGCTACGTTAATGGTTGCAACAACTGTGTCACCGGGTCTTGCTACGTTCTGAACGTCAACAGATACGCCTGCATTTGTACCGGAAACGGAGATCTGTCTTTCAAATCTGAGACCGTGTGCGGATACTGTAAGCTTGGGATAGCCACCGATATTCATAGCGTGACCCCAGCCTTCATCGAATACCCATCCCCATACGTGAACGGGAATCTCCTCGCTGTTTACGTCATATCCGGAGAATGAGTTATAGGGAGCAAAGAATTCAAACGTTGCATGGTAAATGTTACCCTCGTTGCCGTTTGACTTTATAGCTGCAAGAGAAATACTTGCAGTGCTCTTAACTGCATTGAAGCCTACGCCTTCAACGTAAATGTAATGCTGAGTATCAAGATTGTCACCGAATCTGAATTCGATATTTGCGTTCTCCCACCAGTTAGCAGAGAGAGCACGAGTATTTTCGAAGGAATAAGTATTTACAAGGAAGTAAACACCGTCGGTTCCCTTAACTGCAGCAACTGTGAAGTATCTGCCGTCACCCTTGTCACCGAACTTCTGTGTATTTGCAAGAACCTCTTCTGTCCAAATGGTATCGTTCGCTTCACCGTCGATAACTGCATCCTGGCAAGTAAGACCGAGCTTTCTTTCTATTTCAAGAGTATCAGTAGAGGTCTTTACGTTTCTGATGGTTGCTTCAAGGTTGAAGCTCTCGTAACCTACGTAAACCTCACCCTCAAGGGAGGAAGTAGCATAAACAACATCGTTTACAAGGAAGTAAACGCTATTGCCAAGCTTTGCAATAGCAAGCTTAACGCCATTCTGGAAGTCACAGCCTGTTGCGCCGCCCCATACTACGCCATCCCAGTTCCAGTTTCCGCCTGCAACGCTAGGAGAACGGGAAGCAAGACCTGCAGCGGTATTGATCGCACCGGGATAACCGAAGCAGTCGATGAAGCCCCAACGAGCCTCACTCTCGTTTCTCACGAGGAGACCGAACTTGGGATAACCGTCCATGTTTCTGAGCTCGCCTATGCTTACAACAGCCTCAACGTAAACGTTCTCACCGTAAATATTCTTGAACCAGAGAGAAGTATCGATGTTACCGAAGCTGTATGCGTACTCGCCATTCTCGTCAGAGCCGAACTCCCAGAGACCTGTGTGGGAGAATCTTTCAACGTCACCCATAGTAGTGCCGTCGATTCTCTGGTAACCCATTGCTGTGAGCATGTTGTTTGCCCAGATGGGATAACCAACGTCTCTGTTGAAGTGTAAACCGTCACCGAACGCGTCCTCTCTTGCAGCACCGTTAAGGTCGAAGGAGGAAGTCTGGTCGATGTATGTGAGCCAATCCTTATCGGCAGCATACTCTGCAACGCCTGCGTTAATTACCTTATAGTCTGCATACTTGCCTGCAAACATGGTATTGGGAACAAGGCTGTTCCAGTAGATTGCAGCATTGGGATAAATCTCGTGATAAAGCTCAAACATAACTTTAAGCTTTTCAAGAACCTCCACGGGATCTGCACCTGCGTCATCGATGTCGTTTACACCAATGTGGAAGGCGATCTTTGCGGGAGTGTAAAGGATTCTCATTTCGGGAGCCTTGTCGATCCAGTACTGAACCTTAGTTCCACCAACACCTACGTTAGCATATGTAGCCTTGGTGTAGGAAAGAGCGTTACCGATACCGTCGTTCTTCCAGAAGTCCATATAGCTGTCGCCTGCGAAGAGGATATCGATAGCCTCTGCATCCTTGGCATCCTGCTTCTTATCAGCCCAACCGTCAGCCTCTGCGTCTGCAGATGCGAGATAGTCGGTAACCTTAAGGTCTATACCGAAGCTCTTGATACCGAAGTGAAGGTTTTCATTGTAGGAGCCGTAATAAACTGTCTTGATGAGCTCACCGTTTGCGTACATATGTACCCAACCGTCCTGATATACCATTTCCATAACGATGGACTTGGTCTCAAGATTGAACACACCGTTCTTAGCAGTTACCCAAGAACCGTATTCAGCGCCCTGACCGATGTTATAACCAACGTCGGTACCGATAATGTTATCAACAGTATTGCCACTGTTTCCGGTCATAACGGCATCAACGTAGAAATATACACCCTTCTTGCTTGCGCCGTCGAAGAGCATAAGACCAAATTTAGGCCACTGGTCGTTCTGATTGGTAACGCCGGTAACCGTAAAGGTAGCCTTTACATACATTTCGTTTGCGCTTACACGGTAGAATACAATGTTATTATCATTGTTATCGTGGCCGTTAAGATTAACTTCTCTGTTAGGATAGTTTTCTGCATCATCTGCATAGTAGTCCTTGGTGAGATCCCAGTAGGGGCTCTGCTCAATCGAACCGAAGGAACCAAGCTGTGCAGCGAGCTGACCGTATTTGTTGTCACGAATTGTGTTATCGTCTGTAAGAACTGCAAAGCTGTTCTGAGCATCCTCCACTAAACCGGGAAGAGTTGCAACGCTTGCAGGAAGAGAACCGTATGCGCTGTAAACTACGGGACAAACGGTGATAGCACCCTTTGCAGTCTCTGCAGTAACGCCAAGCTTTGCATAAGGAACGTTTATCTCTACGTGATAACCGTCAAGCTTTTCACCGTCCTTAGACCAGGTCTCAAACTTGGTAGCAGCACCAATATCTGCAGTCTGAAGAACGCCCTCTGCATCTGTTGCATAGGACTTAGCCTCACCGTTCGCACTTACCGAAACCTTAACGGTCTGACCGTCGGGAAGGAGACCTGCGATAACAGGAAGCTCTTTACTGAAGAGGATAGCTACGCCATCTCTGTCAACCACAGAGGAATCCTCTACAAATGCCTCAAAAGCGATACCCTCTGCGCCAAAGACCATAGTGATATGTGCCTTTGCAGATGCACCACCTGCGCTCTGAGCCTTGATTTCGAAAGCGCCCTCAGGGATCGCTTCGATAAGGTCTGCGCTAAGAGCAAATGTTGCGCCTATCACAACGTCGCTCTCCGGCATAACAAAGCTATTGCCTTCAATAGCCTCGCCGTTTACGGTAATGGCAACGAGCTGATAATTTTCGTCTGCCACTGCTTCAACTGTAACCGTATCGCCTGCCTTCGCAGCCTCGTGGTCACACTGAATGCTTCCGTGTGCGATATTCTCATCGATCGCTATACTGTACTCTACAGGTGTATCGGGCTGGTTATCCGGGAAGATAACGTCCAGCAAGGTACATCCCGTAAGGAGTACGAAGCACAAACAACAGATGAGTGTCAAAGATAAAATGCCATTTCTTTTCATTGTTTGTTTCTCCTTTTCTTACAAAAGTTTGAAATTATATTTTAAAAATCTCGGATGGCACTCCGATAATTTTAATCTAATTAATAATGCGTTAATAATGCGAGTTTTGTTTTATAATCCGGCTTATTTAACATTCACCTTCCGTTTTTTTCAAGAATTTTCTTCATCGTAGGCTTATCAAACTTCGATTTATGATCAAAATCAAGCAGTCCGTTTACCTCCTGCTGAACGTCGGTAACCTGGGTGTAACAGTATCCCGAGCAGTACGGCAGACTGTCGATAGCATCGATAAGCGACTCAAATCTTGCATAAAACTCATCAAGGTTCTTGACACCAACACCGTATCCCCAATTTTCCCCCTCGGTATCGGCAACAAACGCCGTACCACCGAACTCCGAAATAATAATCGGCTGTCCCTTATAGGAATAACCATCAGCAAAAGCACCCTTGTGATGTCCACCCCACTTCTCCATACAGCACTTTTCAAGCGTATCGTAGAAGCCGTGAAGCGTCTCACCATTCTGCTCATAATGATGGATTGTAAGGATATCACTGACCGTATGCTCCCAGCCGTCGTTTGTAACCACGGGTCTTGTAGGATCGGTGGCTTTGGTTTTGTAATAAATATCGTTTACAAAATCCTGAACCGTTTTATTGGTTTTTATCTCCTCAATTCCCCAGCTTTCGTTGAAGGGTACCCAGGTAAGCACACATGGGTGATTTCTCTGTTGCTCAACGGCAAGCAACCATTCACGCTCAAAGACTTTTCGGCTGTTTTCGGTGTTGCTGTACATCGAGGGCATTTCCGACCAGACAATAAAACCGAATATATCCGAATAATAAAGATATCTCTCGTCCTCTACCTTCTGATGCTTACGGACTCCGTTGAAGCCCATATCT
This sequence comes from Clostridia bacterium, assembly GCA_017463765.1. Taxonomy (GTDB): domain Bacteria; phylum Bacillota; class Clostridia; order Oscillospirales; family CAG-272; genus UBA1740. The sequence goes on from JAFTON010000054.1 coordinate 36,750, forward strand.
GCCATATCAACTATATCGTCAATCAGCGCCTGCTCGCTTGGTGGAGTTAGCAGACTCTCTCGCCAATAGCCCTGATCCAGAGCAAGCTTCTGATACAGCTCTTTACCGTTGAGATAAATCTTCTGATCCTTGATCTCAATTTTACGGACACCAAAATAGCTGTTTACCCTGTCACACACCTTGCCATCGCGAAGGAGAGAGATTTCAACCTCATAAAGCTTCGGTTCGAGCACTGCCCAAAGGTGTAAAGGCTCGCTCTCCGTAAGGCAAAGCTTCAATGTCGCCCGACCGTCCTTAGCCTGTTCAACAACGCTTCCGATATACTTTCCGTCATAGCTTACCTTCACTTCAGCGCTGCAAGTGGAATCACAAGATATTTTGCAATCAAAAGTAACGCTTCCCTCATCTGCATCCGGCAGGATAACAAGTCCGTTAAGATAGCAATCCGAAACAAATTCGATCCACGCCGTCTTATAAATACCTGTGGTATCCGTATACCAACAGCCATAGTTTTTATCCTTGGAGCGTTGCTTTCCACGAGGCTTCTCAACGCTGTAATCATCGCATGCCTTAATCGTGATATTATTTTCACCGACCCTTATCGCATCGGTACAGTCAAAGCTGAGCCTGTGATAACCACCGGTGTCGCTTCCGATAAAAATACCGTTTACCCAGAGAAACGTCTCATAATCGCAGCCCTCAAGATGCAGAATAACCCTGCCCGAAAGATGTTCATCGGTAAGCTCAAGAGAACGGCTGTACCATACCACGTCATGTCTTTCTTCGGTTCCTATTCCCGACAGAGCCGTCTGATAGGTAAAGGGAACGTTGATCTCCATTCTGTCGGTAAATCCACCAGACATCTGAGAATTTTCCAAACCCTCACCGAAAGAAAAATCCCACCTTCCGTTCAGCAGCATATAGCTATCCCGGTAAAGCTGGGGTCTCGGATATTCCTTTTTATAATAGTTGATATGCTTCATACCTATATCCTCACAATTCGCATTTATCAGCTCATTAAACTTTTTGCATATATTTCACAAGAATTCTTGTTAATAATGCACAATCATCGCTTTAAATATAATAATTTTTTTATAAAAAATAACTATCAACTATATTAAACCATATATATTTAATTTTGTCAAGTGTCAAAATAACCAATTTTTATTTAATATTTCATCTATATTATCTAATTATAAGGTAGCAAATTCTGTATTTTTCACCTGTTTCAGCCTTTTTTCAAAAATTTGTCAAGGCATAAAACCGTCACTTATTATCAAACAGAACTGTAAATCAATGCTTATTTCAGCTTTTCCGGGAAGAATGATTACACATTTTTAAAAATAATCCACGCGTTTTTTATTAGAAAATACAATTTAAACCTGCTATTTGTAAATTATCATTTACGTTTTTGCTCATTATTTATTGTTTTTAAGTCTTTTTTATTCAAAGTAATTTTTGAAAAACATACTTTTTTAACAATTTCTTGGAGAATAAAAAAAGGAGCTTGCACAAGACAAGCTCCGAAATTTGTATAAATTATATAATGCTTATCACAAAAAAGTTGCAGCTGATTTAAGCTTTAAGAGAAACATCTGCTCTCTCATAGTGCCATTTTGCAGCTTTAACGGAAATCTCTATGCCATCTGCATCCTCGGGAGGATAGATTGTTGAGGTAAGTGATCTGCCGTCCTCAAAGATCTCCACCGAGAAATCGTCCATAACAATCGTCAGGGTGACTTCGCTATTTTCGGAGAATGGCATACGGCGAATACCGTTTACAGAATCCGAATCCTTCTCTACACCACTGATTTTCTCGCCGGACTTTGAACGGTTAAATACCCATTCCCCTCCGTTCAGTGTAAGGTCGGTATAATGTGTGCCGTCAGAGCGCAATCTGATTGTCAGGCTCTCAAGGTTGGTCGCATTAAGCGTGATCACGCCTCTTGTAGCTTTATCCTCAATGCTGCCACAATCTATTTGTTTCTGCACTTCCCCACATTTTACGATTGGCTCCTGGCAGAGTCTGCCGTCTTTAACGTATACCTTTCTCGGTACTGTCAGCATGCCTGCAAAGCCATATTTCTCGGAGGGTACGTTTCTGTCCCACATATTAAGCCAACCGATGATTAAGGACTCGTCTGCGAAGCTCTGTGGAGCATACACGTCAAAACCGTAATCCACTATTCCACGGTTTTCTTCAACGAAGCGTCCCGATGAATAATCGATTTTTCCAATGCACCACCTGCACGTATGCACGTTAAGGTGTATACCGTTTTCACTGGGCTGGAACTGCTCACAATACAAAAGATAGCCTGCTTCCTCGTTATAATCGGGACATTCTATCATAGTACCGGCAGAGTCTTTACCGAACAGGTCGTTTACGAACTCCCAGTTAAACAAATCCTTTGATTTATAAAGAAGAATTCTACCCCTGCCCTCTATTTTTCTTGCAGCAACAATGCACCAGAAGCAGCCGTCGTGATGCCATACCTTCGGGTCACGGAAATCACATGGAGCATAACCATCGGGAAGAAGCTCCTCACCGATAACTATACCGTGTTTTCTGAAGGTTATACCATCCTCGCTCTCTGCCAGGCACTGAACCTGTCTTATGCTGTCGCCACCCTGATTTTCGATGAAACCGGTATACATAAGCCACAGCTTGCCATCGTAAGCGATTGCGCTTCCGGAGAAACAACCGTTTTTATCACAGTCGTCACCGGGAGTAAGGGCAACAGGCAGATAGCTCCAGTTAGTCAGATCGTCGCTGATAACGTGTCCCCAATGCATCGGTCCCCATTTTGTATCATGTGGATAATGCTGGAAAAACGCATGGTATTTACCGTTGTAGTATATCAATCCGTTGGGATCGTTTATCCATCCGGTTTCTCCGGTTACGTGAAAAGCCGGCTCTTTAATTTTGGTAATTGCCATAATAAGTATCTCGCTTTTTATTGTCTCCCCCACCCCGACAGGTGGGGGATGCTGGTTTAATTAATATAATAGTGTCGGATAATTACTGAATAGCCGGAATAAAGCCTTCGGGTGCGCTCTCAAGATTTACTCTGAAATCGTCTACTACGAAGCAGCCGTAGTCACCGGTGGAGTTATCAACAACTCTGAAGAAGCAATTAACCTCTGCACCGTTGTACTGGTAGTAGTATGCGTTCATTCTGGTGTTAACCTTACCGGGAGCATCGTTATAGAATCTTGCAATAACGCTGCCGTCTGCTCTGCAGAGCTCAATATATACGTCATGGTTGACAGCGCCACCTGCGCCACCGAACTTGAATGCTACGAAAGCACCCTGCTTTAAGCTGAAGGTAGAGCTCTGAAGAGTACCCTTAGAGTTCTCACAGTTAGTACCGTCAGGCTTTACGAAGGTAAAGAGGAAGGTACCGTCCTTGGTATCGTCGTTCTTTGCATACCAGCCTGCATCATGCTCGGAGCTCTCTACCCAACCGAGAGTATTGTGAGCACCCGCCTCTGTGATGTTCATATTCCAACCGTCAAGGTTGCCACTTTCAAAGCTACCGTTATCGATGGTGTGCTTCAGCTCGCCCTTGATGTCATTTGCAGCAATGCCTTCGGGAAGGCTTTCGGCGCTTGCATAATAAGTAACAAGGCTATCGAAGGATACGCAGCCCCAGTTGTTCTCTGCCTGATCCACTACCTGAACTCTGATGGTTCTGCCAATGTATGCGCTAAGGTCAGCAACGTACTGCTTAAGAACAGCGTCCTCCATTGCCTGCTGATGATATCTTGCAAGAACCTCATTGGTAACTGCATCGATTACCTGAACGTAGCAGAGTGCGTTTCCTCCACCACCAAGCTTGAAGGTGATGTAACCGATACCACCGAGCTCGAATGCCGAGCTGGTAAGTGCACCACGGTTGCCCTCTCTGCCGTTACCTGCCTGGAAGTCCTCTACACCACTGTAAAGGAAGTTGCCGTCCTTGCCGTAAGCAACACCACTGAAGAATGCATCTGCACCGGTAACCTTACCGGGCTCGCCTACGTTCCACCAGCCCTGGTTGTCGCCCATCTCAAAGCCACCGTTGAATACGTCGTAAATAGTACCGGAGATCTCATAGCCTACAGCAGTTGCAACGTTAAAGCCTTCGGGCTCGTTTGCATAATAGGTTACGAAGCTATCTGCGAAGAAGAGACCGTAGCCACTGTCTGCGTTATCGCTGATACGGAAGAATACTTCCTTGCCTGCGAATGCAGAGAGGTCTGCCTTATATGCAACAAGCTTACATCCACTAAGATTTTCCTCTACCCAGAGACCGTTGTAGTAACGGGCAAGAATCTGCTTTGTGCTTGCATCAACAACGTCAACGTAAAC
>JAFTON010000055.1 GCA_017463765.1 Clostridia bacterium
AAATTCTCCTTATCAAAGACGGTGCTGTCCTTTACAATAGGTGTCTGGGTGAGAAGATATCCGTCACCCTCGGCAGCAAGTCCGTAGATAACGGGGATAGTCATACCCGATCCGTTCCATACCTTTCTTGCGTTTGCATAAATACCACTGTCGGTATCTACGGGAACTCCTGCGAACCAGTGGATACCAACTGTCTTGCCGAAGTAGTCGCTAGACTCATCTCTGATGCTGAAGGTCTGCGCCGCATAGGAGTCGGGACCGAAGTCCATCTTCTGAATATCACTCTGATCTATTGCGCCACCGTCCTTATCGGTGAATACGATGGAATTGCCGTCGTAGTTAAACTTACCTACAATGTACTCTCTCGAGGTAAGGGTCAGAACGTTGAATACCTCACCGTCGTCGGCAGTCAGCGTCAGAACGTCGGGACACTCGGGAACCTGCGCAACGAATTGACCTGCATAGGACCAATCGAGAAGGTTGGTGGATTTCATAAACCAAACCTTGTTTTCCTGCTGACCTGTAACGACCATACCCCATACGGTAGTCTTGCCGTTTTCATCAAACGCTACGGGGAATACCTTGGGGTCGCGGCAGGCAACCTTATGGAAGATGCCGTCTGCACCTGTTGCCACGTCCTGAGGAATCATCTTACGCTTTGTCCAGGTCATACCACCGTCATCGCTTGACATAATCATCTGGTCCTGTCTGCCACCGTCACGGGTATAGAAGGCGATAATACCGTTGCCCTCACCGCTTGGGAACCAATTGAGTGCGTCTATGTCGGCGCTGTCACCGAGTCTGTACTCATATGCAGAGCCGGACCACATATAGCCTACGCCCTCGCCCCAGTCTTCATCGGGGAAGAGGCATATGGGGAGAAGCTCCCAATGAGCAAGGTCCTTACTTCTTGCATGACCCCAATACATATCGCCCCAATAGTTGTTATAGGGATGATGCTGATAGTAAAGGTGATAATATCCGTCGAAATAGATAAGACCGTTAGGGTCATTGTTCCAGTGTGCGTACTGGGAGAAGTGATACTGATTACGGTAGAGCTCGGTATAATAGGAATAGTCACTCTTTCCGTAGTAGATATCGTCAAACTTTACTTTAGAGTTAAAGCAGTTAAATCCGATCTTACCACCCTCGTAGCTAACCTCCTCGGGCAGCTGCTCAAGCGAATTAAGCTCAATCGTATTTTCGATACCGAATCTACGGATATTGTCTGCATAGAACTCTGCGTAAACGCCATCCTCCTCGGGAGTGATAACCACCTTAAGCTGAACCTTATCAATGTTCTTTACCTTATCACCGACAAGGCGTCTTTCGCTGTCGGTCATCTTATCGTTTCCGATAAAGTAGTCGGTTAACAGCTCTGTTGCAGTAGTCTTACCGTCCTGAGCGCTGAAGTAAAGCAGCTTCACACGGTTAGCCTGTCTGTCTACGTTGAACACCCAATAATGAGCGCCGTCCTCTGCGCCGAAGGCAAGACCTGCAGCCACACCGTTTTCAAATGCAACGGTTGCTGTGTAAACAAAGCTCTCCTCTGCACCGTAGGTGATTTCCGAAAGAGTAAAGCTGTCAGTGCTGCTCTCCATGCTGACGTTATCCATTACTGCGTCGTAGCTTGTGGCATCGGAGAAGATAACGTCACTGTTACCGATCTCCTTATCGGCGCCGTTGTTTTTACCTGTGGTATCAGCCTCAGGAAGAGTAAAACCGTTGTTTCCACTTCCTACACTTACCGTACCGTCTGCAGTACCGTTAGTAAAGCTGCATGCCACAAATGAAAAACTCATAACGACAATTAATGCCAGGGATAAAATTTTGTACCAATTTTTCATTTTTGCTCCTTCCCTCTTATATGTTAATTTTATTAAGATTTTCATTTACAGTGTCAAGACCGGGCAGATTATCTATCGCGCCACGGCCTGTGGTATTAAGCGCGCCTGCTATATTACCGAACCTGAGCGATTCGTTAAGCACCTGCTCGGTAAGGGGCATACCCACCTTCTTATCAATAACCGAAAGCGCTCCTGCAAAGAATGCGTCGCCTGCTCCGGTGGTGTCTACCGGCTTAACCGTGATGGTTGGTACGGCATTTCTCTTACCCTTATATCTCCATTCACTGCCGTTCTTACCTAACGTAATAAGAACCAGCTTGTCGGTTAAGGAATTTACGTAATCCTCGGTAAAGATTTCAACCTCATCCTCGGAGAATTTAACTATATCCGATTCTGCAAGTATTTTCTTATATGTTTCGGTAGCGCTTTCCGTATCTCTGAAAATGTCGGTACGGTAATTTACGTCGAAAGCAACCGTTTTGCCAAAGGAATGTGCACGTCTGATTATTTCAAGAGCATAATCAACGCAGCTTTCATCTGCCAGCATAAGCGAGCCGATGCATACTATATCTGCCGATCCGATAAGCTCGTCGCTTACTTTCGGCATACAGTAATCTGCCGTATTCTTACGGTAGAAGCAGAAGGATCTGTCCCCCTCCTCATTCAGCTCTACGAATGCAAGAGTGGTGTTGCGCTCGGTATTCTGATGAATGTAAGTGGTATCCATACCGAAATCCTCTGCATATTTTATCAGGAATCTACCTATCAGATCGTCACCGACGCTGCCGACGAACTTAACATCTGCACCGAATTTCTTTAACGCGCATGCAACGTTGAAGGGTGCACCACCGGCCTTTCTCTCATAGGTAGTGACTCCATTTTTTTCCTCACCGATCATATCGGCAAGAATTTCACCAATACAAACTAACAATTTAAACCTCCGTTTGTTCAGCCTGTTGCTGTTTTGGCTGCATCTTATTCAGTCTGCTTTCGTTCAGGGCAAATATCACTGCTCGTATCACAAGTGCCACAAAGAACAGCACAAGTGGCAGCAGGCTTATCAGGCTGCGATTTACAAAGAACATTGCCGTCACGGTAATAACGGCTGAAATCACGCCCGAGAACCATACGAAAGATCCGACGATTTTAATCATTGCACCAAGAGATGATATACTCTCAACGCCACAAAGCCTTAATATAGAATAAGGTAGAAGAGCTGCAACCATAATCATCAGTGCAATAAAGGGTGCAAGCGATACGGTATTCAGAAGGTAGGCATATGCACTTAAAAACCAATTTGACTTGAAAGCGCTTTTGATAAAGCCGTCTGCCTTATCGTTTGCCACCTGCTGCGTATCCTTGTCAGAGATAAGCTCACCGTTTTCAAGGCTGCTGTAGAAGCCGTAGAAGGAAACCTCTCTACCTCCCTTTGTTTCAAAGGAGCCACTCATATAATCATCAAAAATCAATATATACTTGGTAAGACCCTGACTTATATAATTATGGTAGTAATAATTACGGAGCAGTGGAATTTTCGAGCTGCTCTCATAGGCGTCTATAGCAGGATAATAGCTTTCAAAATAAGCCTCGTAAATCGCTCTGTTATATTCAGCCTCGCTGATTTTTCCTTCGGCGAGCTCGCTTGCCAGCGTCTTTGTTAATTCCTTCTTCTCTTCACCCAGTCCGTCAAGATACTCTATGTATCCCTTAACCTTTTCACCGTCAAGCACAAGCTCCTTTGACGTATACTTTAGCTTAAAATCAAAATTAAGTCTTGCGACCTCGCTCAGCGTAAGATAATCCTGATATGAAATCTCGGTATTCTTGCCGTCGTTTGAAAGGCAGTAGGCGTAAACCTCGCAGGGAGTATCTGCAGCACGCAGATCAACAACCACGTTATAGCCGTTTACCGAGTAAGCCTGTCTGTCCTCATCATTCTCAAGTGTGTTTATCAGAAGGCTGCCTGCGTAGTCTGCACCCTGCCCCTTAAGCTTCAGGTCACCGTTATCTATTACCATGTCAATTCGCTTATCGCTATCGGCATTTGCAAACACACCACGGACAGTTTCCACGAAATCAGGTGAATTGTCGAAGTGGACTGCAAATGGCAGCATATCACCTGCAAAAAAGCTTATCCATAAAAACGACAGCGCCAGCATAAAGCCTAAAAATACGTTTGTGTATCCACGCTTCGCGCCTTCCTTTGCAGCTTTATGTGAGAAAAAGCTGAGGAAGAAAAATCTGAACCATTTTTTCATAATTTACTTATTGCCGTATTCTCTCGACATAATAGACAGCTCGCTCTCCCTGTCGAAGAGATGTACGAACTTTTCCGTAAAGCTGACACCCACTGCATCACCGGGGATAAGATCGTTCCTTTCGGGAACGCTTACAATAAAGTCGTTATCCTCTCCATTGAAGCGAAGGAACAGCTGAGTGGTATTACCAAGAACCTCTTTAATGGTAAGCGTTGCCTTGATTCCCGACTCATCAAGTCTGATATTTTCACCTCTCACGCCAAGATAAACGCTGTGAGGCTTTCCGTCAAGATACTCATCCTGTATGCTACGAAGCTCCGAGAGCTTAAGGCTTACGTTCTGACCGTCCTTAAAGGTAACGTTAAGCTTATCACCCTCTCGCTTTATCTCAGACTCGAAGAAGTTCATCTGAGGTGTGCCGATAAATCCTGCTACAAACTTGTTATCGGGATAATCGAACAGATTGGTAGGTGTGTCTATCTGCTGAATAACGCCGAGCTTCATAACCACTATTCTGGTACCCATCGTCATTGCTTCTATCTGGTCGTGGGTAACGTAAATAAAGGTGGTCTTAAGCTGATTATGTAATTTAACTATCTCAGCTCTCATCGCCGTTCTCAGCTTAGCATCAAGATTGGAGAGAGGCTCGTCAAGCAGAAATACCTTAGGTCCACGAACCATTGCACGTCCAAGCGCGATACGCTGACGCTGTCCACCCGACATCTCTGCAGGCTTGGAGTCAAGAAGCTCCTCTATTCCGAGAACGCCTGCTGCCCACTGTACCTTCTCATCAATCTCTTCCTTGCTCATATGAACGTAATTAAACTGAGGCACGGGTGTGGTCTGGTAGTATTTCAATGACTTCTCTGCTTCCTCAATACGCTTCTCAAGCAGTGCCTTCTTTTCCGAATAGTAACGGATATCGGCTTCAGCCTGCTCTCTGTCAAGCTTGTCGGAGCTCTTAAGCGCTTCAATATCCTTTGCTAAAGCTTCGTTTTCCTTTTGCAGCTTCTTAAGTTTCTTAGCTGTCTCGCTAATCTTCTTATTATCAATTTTAGCAACCTGATTGCCGTCCTTATCAAGCTTGGCAACAGGAATCTTACGCATCTTCAGACCGAATGCGATGTTGTCATATGCAGTAAGATGTGGATAAAGTGCATAGCTCTGGAACACCATCGCTATATCTCTGTCTTTAGCATCGACGTCGTTAACCAACTGATCATCTATATAAAGCTCACCACCACTTATGTCCTCAAGACCGGCAATCATTCTCAGCGTGGTTGATTTACCACATCCCGAAGGACCGACGAATACGATAAACTCACCGTCGTTGATCTCCATGTTAAAATCCTTAACTGCAACGAAATCGCCACTTCTCTTTTTTGCCTCGGCCTTAGCATTCTTTTTAACCTTACCAACGCCTGCATAAACCTTGTATACATGCCTTAATAATAATTTCGCCATAGATGACTTCCCCTTTTCCTTAAATAACTTTCCTTCCAATTAATAAATAAACAAGTTCGGATAATATGAAAATTATCCAATTCAAGCATTTTTGGAAATGTTTCCATTTACATTATACACAACGAAAATAAAAAATCAAGGGGTTTTGGAAACATTTCCAAATTTAATAAAAATAAATTTTGGTTTTTCGTGATTTCTCACAAAAAACAGAGTGCGAATATAGGCAAATTGACTAAAGTACATTTTTTACCTGTAAAAACCCGTTTAAATTGACAAAAAAACGAACCTTGATTTCTCGAGGTTCGTCTTATTCTTGTTTGGTGAGCCACATACCGATGTTTCCGAATATAACACCAAGCATAAGACCCACAAGCTTCTGCGAGCCGACTTTCTTCGCACCGAGAGAAAACCTGACCGAGATATGCGATCTTATTTGCCGTCGGAGCAAACTCGATGGTTTTTGAAAGTAAAAGCAAAAGGTATCCGAGATTTAGAACGTATACGCAGAGATATAAAACTAAAAGTCAGGGTTCTCTTTGCTTTTCCCTACCTCCGAGATAATTCTAAAAGTAAATTTTTATTTACATAATTAGTGTTTTTAACAAAATAATAAGAAAAAAAGCCTACCCTCTTTACAAAAAACGCAGAGGATAGGCTTAATATATTTTTTAGATAGCTTGCTTTGATTTTTGATTCTCGAGGGGCTTTGAGTGCCCCTCGAGATATATTTTGCTAAGCTTTAAGCAATGGGAGCGATAACGAGTGTAAGGGTAACGGTATCATCACCACTGTTTCCGCTGCTGTCCTTCTTGTAAGCAAAGTAGATGCTGTCGCCTTCTGCAAGAGTAGCAGTCTTGGAGCCGCTATCTTCACCCGATGCACCGCTTACAGTGGTGGTGGATGTACCGGATATAGTTTCCTCTACAGAGAACTTATCCCAGCCACTCTCGGTGGATACATCGTAATTATAAGTAACGCTGTAGCTACCAAGCATAGTAATGGTCATAGCTGCGGTAGAAGAACCAATACCCTTGTTATTGCTTACCAAAGCACCGTTCTTATTAACGAAGTTATAAGTACCGTAGGTAACGTTTGCAGCCTTTACACCGTAAACAGTCATATCGCCTGTAATGATTGCGGTCGTGATAGGCTGAGTGCATGCCTCGTCAGCAAACCAGATATAGAGGCCTGTTCCGTCGGAAGAAAGACCTGCGCCAAATGTTACTTCAGAACCCGAGGTATATGTTGAAGAAACGTTTTCCATGCCTTCACCGTATACCATAGTTACGGTGTAAAGAGCGGACCACTTTGCATAGTAGGTCATGTCGCTGTTTTCTTCATACCAGTATTCTCTGCTGCCACTGAAATCTGCGGTGGTGTACCAGCCCTCGAACTTGTAGCCTTCGTAAGCGACGTCGGAAGGCAGACGATACTCTGCATTATGCTCTACCTCAACGCTGTCAATGATAAAGCCGTCAATACCTGTAACGAAGCTCACGGTATACTTAACGTGTACGATAGAATAGGTGTTTTCGGAAATGGTTACGTGATAGTATGCATCGCCGATGACAACCTCGAGATCGTATGCTACGTCATCTCCCATAACAGTATAGGTAAGAGCAGCATTCTCAAGTCCCTCTGCAGCATTGGTAATAGTACCTGCACCGTAGCCGTTAAGAACAAGTGCGTTGTTCTCGCCGTCGGTGTAGTAGCTGCCGCCCATGCCGTCGTTGATCTTCTGAACAAGGCCCTTGCTGCCGTCCTTAGCGAAGTAAGCGATAAGCTCGCCCTCGCTGTCGTAAACGTAAAGATTGGATGCCTGGTATGCGTTGAGGGCTGTTACGTCGCCATCATCGGATGCCCAGGTAACGTCAGAATAGATACGATCTTTAAACAGGAAGAAGTTAACAGCGCCTGCATCACCCTGAATAGTACCGAGCTTGATCATACCACTGTTCCAATAGCAACCGTTATAGCCGAAGCTTGTGCCGGAAACATAGATGTTTACGTCATCGTCAATAACCTCGCCACCGGCGCTATAATTACAAATAAGCACGCCGGATGCTGCATCAAAGAGACCGAGAAAACGCTTGCCATCGGATGTATAAGCCTTGAACAAGCATGTTTCAGGATCATATTCAGTGATCGTAGCGGTGTTATTGCCAAAAGTAGCATTACCGAGTGCATCAACAACAAACGTTGAGCTGCCCGAGCTGGTGGTCTTAGATCCACCACTCTGAGTGCTACCGTAAATGTTAGCGCCCTTGTAAGAACCGAACATAGGATGAGCGTCAACCCACTTTGCGTAAATTGTAATGCTTTCGCTGATAGGACCGGAAACGTATGCTACTGTGCAATCAGCATCAGTATACCAACCGTCAAACGCCTTGCCGTTGGTGTAACCGGGCTCAACAAGAACGGGAGTATCACCTGCGCCGTAGTAATCTACAACAGTCTCAAGAGTGTTGCCGTAAACAACGCTTACGCTGAGCATAGCATCCCACTTAGCTACGAGAGTAACGCTACCGTCGGTAACGAATGCGTTAATATCTACGATAGTCTGAGCCTCGTCACCCTGAACGTACCAGCCTCTGAATACGAAGCCTTCTGCAGAAAGGGTAGGAAGAGATGTGGGAACGTTAGCAAATGCGCTCTTGGGATCAGCTGCGCCGTGATCGCTCACGAAGGTGATGGTTACGGGAACGGGAGCAGCTACGTAGGTCTTGTTTTCCTTATCAATATCTACAACATAGTACATATTTACAGTATTATCCTCATTGAAGGTATATACTCCAAAGGTATCGTCGTCGATCTTGGTGTAGGTACCGTTAAGACCTGCGATTGTGAGTGCGCCATAGCCCGAAACAACAACGTCACCGTTCTCGCCGGTATAGGTGCCTTCATAGCCGTCAAGCTGACACATGGTTGTGCCGTTGTAACCGAAGTAAGCAATAAGGTTGCCCTCTCTGTCCTTTACGTAAAGCATAGAGGACTGGTAGCAAGCATTAGCTGCTACAGCGTTGCCGTCAGCATCCTCGAAGGATACGCCGAAGTAAACAACGTTGTTATTTACGAAGATGGTGTAGCTGGTTGCATCGTCGAAGTTATATACGATACAAGCAGTATTACCGTTATTCCAGTAAGAACCAACCATCATAGATGTAATGCTATTGGTTGAGAGGGGATTAAGGAAGAAGAATTCCTGCATATCTGCATCGCCTGTTACATAGTTAAGAAGGATAATACCTGTTTCCTTATCAATGTAACCCTTATAGGACTTACTTCCACAGTTGAGCACAAGAGTGCCTGCTACGGGATCGTAATCGGTAATGGAGATATCACCTGTTGCGAAGGGATAGCTGGTCTTAGGAGACTTACCGTCGGGATCGATAGTGAAGCATGCAGCCGTACGAGTGTAGAACTTGTAAAGATCGGTTGCATTCGAATCGTTCTTTCTCTCTATCTCGGTAACGGTGTAAGTAAGGTTGTAGATAGGAGCATCAGACCACTTAGCGTAAATGGTGATGCTTTCGGTCATAGCGGAGCCACTTGCCCACTCTGTACCCTCTGCGAAATCAGCGGTGGTGAACCAACCGTCGAACTTATGCTTTGCATAGGTAGGATTGTCGATCGTTGCGATCTCGCCCTCACCGTAAATGAACTGGCCATTCTCGGTTACGTTGTCGTTATAAACAACGTTAAGAACGAACTCAGCCTTCCAGAGAGCTACGAGTGTAACGTCTGCTGTGGGAGTATAGCTGTCGCCAACTGCAGTCATGGTCTCATCGCCCTGTACGTACCAGCCACGGAATACGAAGCCTTCTGCAGAAAGGGTGGGAAGAGCAACTGCAATATTGATGTTAACAGAGCCGATCTGCTCAAATTCAACGTTCTTGCCGTTAGCATCGAGTGTAACGTTTGCCATAGGCTTGGTAAGCGTTGCAGTTCTTGCTGCGGTGTCAAGAGTCATTACGTAGTATTCGGTGTTTACACCGTCAACTGCGAAGTATACGTCGAAGCCGTTCTCGGTTGCAGTGTAGGTACCTGTCTTATCGCCATATATAATTGTGCCTGTACCGTCGAGAGCGATAGTTTCATCACCCATAGCGTAGCTGCCGTAGTAAGCATCAAGCGCCATTGTGTTGTTGTTATCGCTAAAGGAAGAACCGATAGAGGTTACGGCAACGATTATGTTACCGGTCTTGTTATCCTTAACGATAACAGTCTTGGAATCCTTAACAGTAGAGGGAGTAAGAACCTCACCTATTGCAGAAGTGATAGTTACGTTGTTGTAGATATGGTTGTTGTAGAGGAAGATGGTAGTATCCTCGCCAAGCTTTGTATCTACAGTGATGAACTGTGCATAGTAGTTAAATTCGGTGCTACCGGGAGTCTTGGGAGCCTTTACACCGTAGTGTGCGTCTACCTTACCGTTTGTAGCCTCTGTATAACGGCTGTAGAAGTAGTAGTCATTACCGATATCGTAATTACTATACATACCTGCGATAACGCCGGTCTCAGCATCGAAGTAGAAGGTATAGGTTGAAGTAGCAGTTGCGCTTGTCTTCCACTGAACAACCTGAGTTGCAGGATCGTAGGATACGATTATACCGGTCTTGAAGCCGGAAATATTACCGTTTTCATCAATGGTAATAGGAGTCTTTGAGCTATTACCATAGCTTGCATTCCAGATCTCAACACCATAGTATGTGCCGTAGTAAGCGGGAAGATCGATCCACTGAGCGATAATGGTTGCGCCTGTGTCCTCTGCACCGATGGTGGTTTCAAGGTCAAGTGCAAAGTCCTCGCCGTCAATCTCGCCGTTGCCGTTAGCATCAACGTACCAAGCTACAAACTTCTTGTAGTTGTCGAGGTCAAGGCCGTAGGTAGGAAGGAAGTCGCCGATAACGTCGCCCTCGCCAAGATAGAGAGTATCAGCGTCATCACCGATAGTTCCTACAAGAGTGATAACAACCTTTGCCTTCCAGCTTGCGTAAAGGGTTACGTCGGTGGTAGGAATGAAGTCAGCTTCTACGGGCTGAGTGCAATCTGCATCATAGTACCAGCCCTTGAAGGTCATGGTAGGATGAGTGTAGGTAGGAAGAGTCTGAGGTACGTTCTTGTTGTACTCGATAGGCTCCTGCTCAGCATATTCGCCTGTTACAAAGCTTACGTTAACCTTAGGCATTTCAAGGGTGTAGGAAGCGTCATCGCCAAGAGCTACAACGTAGAAGTGAGTAACCTTGCCGTCTGCATCCTTAAGATATACGTTAATGCCGTCATCTGCAACGGTGTAGCTACCGCTAACGCCGCCAAGAGTAAGTGTGCCGAAGCCCGAGATAACGAGATCGCCGTTGTCGCTATTGGAGTAGGTTCCTTCATAACCGTCAAGAGCGTTCTGCTTCTCGCCATCATAACCGTAGGAAGCGATAAGCTCGCCTGCAGAATTCTTAACGTAAACGTATGCTGCATTATAGCAAGCATCTGCGCTTACTGCGTTACCTGCCATATCAGAGAAGCTTACGCCGATGTATGCTCTGTCTGCTGTGCAGAATACGCTGTATGCGTTATCGTTTACGGTATAGGTAAATGCCATTGCGTTGCCGTTCCAGGAGGAAGCAACTGCAGAGTTATAAGAGGGATCTGCCTCAAAGGGAGTATAAAGAACAACGTAATCGAAAGCAGAGTTTCTCGCACGAACGATTATGCCTGTAGCAAAATCAACGTATGCGGGATATGTAATGTAGCTTTCATAGTTGGGTACTTCATTACCGTCTTCATCGGTAGCAATGTCGTAGATGACAATATCAATTCTACCTGTTTCAGCATCAACCATTCTGATCTGGGTAAAGCCACGGTAAGGATAGGATGTGCAGAATCCGAAGCCGTTAGCATCAAGAGTCAAGGTAGCATTGCTCCAGGTATCCTGAGCAGTAACAACCTTATTGCTTTCCTCAAGCTCGCCGTCGAATACAAGGTTGGTGTAGGTCTTTCCGTCATAAGGAGCAACGAGCTTTGCGATCGCCACATCTACTGTGCCGTAGATAGAGGAATAGGTCATCACGCCTGCCTCGTTGTAGGTTGCGGGAGTAGCTACGGTAGCTGTCCATACGGTAGCATCGGTAAGAACGGGGATTATTCCCTGCTCCTTTGCGCCACAAGCACACTCGCGCTCAGCTGTGCCGGCTGCGGTCTCGGTAGCCTGTGTAATAACTGTCCATGCACCGTAAGCGTGACCCTCGGTCTTAGCAAGAGTAACCTTTACTGTGCCGTAAAGCTCGGAGGTGTAAACCTTCTCGCCCTCTTCAAGATGAGAGGGAGCCTTGGTGATCTCGGCAGTCCATACGGTAGCATCGGTAAGAACGGGAATTACGCCCTGTTCCTTATCGCCACAGATACATTCACGCTCAGCTGTGCCTGCTGCGGTCTCGGTAGCCTGTGTAATAACTGTCCATGCGCCGTAGGAGTGTCCCTCGGTCTTGGGAAGAGTAACCTTTACTGTTCCGTAAAGCTCGGAGGTGTAGGTCTTCTCACCCTCTGTGGTGTGAGTAGGCTCGGTGGTAACCTCTGCCGACCATACGGTAGTATCTGCAAGAGCAGGTACGCTTACGTTTTCGGTTGCACCGCACTCACAAGTCTTTCTTGCCTGGCCCTCAGATGCCTCGGTAGGATTTACGGTCAAGGTGTAAGTCCATTCGTGAGGAATTATAGCCAGCTCGAATTCTACAGATCCGTACGATGAGGTATAAACCTCTGCACCTGCAGAATTGTGTGTTGCGGGAGTTACCTGCTTTGTCCAGAACTCACCGTCGGTGAGAGGAGGCAGAGTAACTTCCTTGGTCTCGTTGCATTCACATTTACCAATAGCAGCACCGGAAGCCTGTTCGGTTGGGGCTGTCTGTATACTCCAGTTGGAATATACGTGCTCATGCTCTTCTGCCGGGAACAATATGTCACAGCAGGTAAGCACCGCAACCATTGTAAATGTCAAAACAAGTATCGCCAAAATTTTCTTTGCGTTCATTGTTTTTTCTCCTTTACTATCCGAGAAGTGATGTACGTCAGGGTATTTGCTCGTCCGGCACTGATAAGCATTACGTCCCGCCGTATCATTCCTCATAAATTAGATTTTTATATACAATCAATCTGCAATAAGCAGAGCACCTATTGAAATATAGCCCTGCGCATCGGATGAAAGATTGGTGGATTGAAGCTTAAGCTGATTGATGGAGATCACGTCCTCCACGTAGAAGGTGAAGAAAACGTCGCCGACAGAAACCGTCAGCATATCAGCCGAAAGCGAATAGGTAGCCACCCTGGTATCAGAGGTGGTGAAGATGGGTGAATAGCTATCAACCGTACATCCGTCCGTCTCGCTGTCGTGGGAGGGAGAGATGGAGGTGATATTCACCCTGCCGTCCTCAAGGAAGGCAAAGGTTGTTTCGGCGTCGTAAATGACGTCGTCACATACGAATCTATAGCTTATGCTATAGGACTTTCCTACAAAGCTGCTTGCGCTGAAGGGCAAGGCTTCTTCTGTGTAGGTCATTGTATCGGTGTTCAGGATAAAGCCGTGAAGCTCCTTGAAATTAACCACGATCCACTTGCCGTTCTGACGGTAGCTTCCCACGTTATCTCCAAGCTTTGCCTTGCCGAATCCGTCAAGGATAAGATCACCCTTACCCTCTGCGGTGAAAGTACCACGCCAGGCATCAGACTCTGTAAGTCCCTTATTTGAGCTGCCCCAGCTGTCAATTCTGACGTATACGGTCTTAGCCGGGCTATCTACCTTAAGAATTGCGCCGACAACGAAGGGATTGTCTGAATTAAGACAGGTTACGGTCGCCTCATCACCGATAGATGAAAGAGAAGCAGCCAGGCGATACACCGTTTTTCCACCCACCGTGAAGGCACGAAGCACGACGCCCTCTCCTCCTGCCACGTAGGAGGTTCCTGTGGTGTAAAGCTCGGTGAAGTTTGCTGCACCGGAGGCAACGACCTTAAGCACGCCGTCGTGAAGCATATTGCCACGAAGGGTGATCATACCTCCGTCCTCGCCGTAAACTCTGCCGCTGAACTCATTGTTCTCTGCCCCAAGGGTTGCAAGACCCTCATAGGTAACGTCACCGATACTGAGCTTCATTCTGCCGTAAAGATCAAGCGAGAAGAAGCTGTTCTGGAAGAGCACGCCCTGTCCGAAGATCTGGGCAACGGGAGCGCTGTCTGCCAGGGGAGCAAGGATCTGAACCGTGTAATAAGATGTTACCGTCTCACCACCCACCGAGATGCTTACTCCGAAGCGATAGAAGCCCGGAGCAGTCCATTTTACCGTGTTGGTGGTAAGGCAAGCCTTCTTTTGCGCATCGTTCATCACACCGTCCTTGGTCGTGATGGTAATACGCTGATAGAAATCATCCTTGGCGTTTACGCTTGCGCCGATCTGAAGTGTCGACATATCAACGATAGCACCGTCAACTATAGTGCTGTTACGCCAGGTTGCCCCAACCTCACAGACGTCTGCAAAGGATTTAGCCACAAGCAGATTTCCGAGAGGATGAGTATAAAGCACTGCACCCTTACCGTGAGTAAAGGTTGGAATCGTGTCGAGATAGGTGATATGAAGCTCCTGTCCAACAAGCTCATAGGAAAGCTCGGTGACGGTATATGAGGACCTGTTGAAATTGATAACGCCGTGTCCGTAGCCGTTAAGGAACAGATACATATTTCCGAGCTCGTAGAAGCCGAACAGATTATCTCTTTCCACAAGGGTGAAGCTGTGCGACGCCTCGTCGATCATAAAATGATAGGAATAGGGATCGTATTCATCATCTGCATAATCGTAGAGAAGAAGCGATGAGCTTGCCTCGTTTACACCGCCATATTTCATACGGTAGAAGGATTGCATATCGGTTGTGAACTGCTTTACGCCGTCCACGTATAAGGTATAGTGTCCGTAATTATTTACCTGAATGCTTGCGGTCTTGCCGTCTACGGTACCGCTGAAGGTCTGGTTAGCCCATTTCTTATTGATCTCATCCTCACGGTTGATCTTTCCCTGCTTAAGAGAGGAAAGAGTGAACTCATAGGACTGTCCGTCAAGAGTTACCGTAGCAACGTCACCCGCTACAGCGGTATCGAAATTGTTGCTGAGTCGGGCTTCGCCCCAGGTATTCACGTATACGGTGTCGGATGAAAGCTTTGAAACGAGATGCACCTTCTGTCCGTACCAGAAGGAAGTATTATCCTCATTTGAGGTGATGTAGAACAGGTCGATGCTGTAGTGAGCACCGTTTGCTGAATCAAGCACGTAATCGCTGGTCTGATTTACGATGAAGCGTTTTTCAACGGTCCAATCCCTCTCGTGGAAATAAACCGCAGGACGCTTCTCGTTGCTATAGCTTAAGCAAATAGAGTTCTCGGGATCAACCGTGATAATACCGTTATCGTAATGAATGGTATGAAGGAATGAGAAATACTGAACGTTGAAGGTATGCTCGTCTATAGCGGATACGATAGGACATACCCTGCCCTGCATTCTGACCGTACCGTCATCATAGATGATAAGGTCACTGAGCTGAGTTGCCTTCTCGCCCTCCTCGATATATCCGTCGCCGTCCTCGCTGTCGCTTGAGCCTATAGTGGTAAGCTTGGTGTGATAGGTACCGAGCATACCGTCATCAAGAACGATAACCTTAGCCTCGGTATTAATACCACGGTATACCATCGAAACGGTATAGCTACCGGGGGTGAATACGTCAACCTTGCCCGAGATCATATCATAGCTTACGGGAACGGATTTACCCGCCTCGGTGATATGGAACAGATCCTTTACAAGCAAGGGACTTCCCGCAAAGACGGTTGCGCCGTCTGCGGTGATCGAAATATCAGCCTCTACACGAAGCAGGTAAGAAACCTCAACAGGCTCGCTGTCAGGGCCGTTTACGTAAACAGCAACACGAACCTCCTGATCTGCCACGCTATTGAAATCAATGGGATCGGACAGCACCCTTGCGTAGCAGGAGATGATATCCACGTGGTCGGGATTTGTCGTAAGAGTCTGATTATATCCGTTGATCTTAACCTGAATATTGTTAAACACGTTATAGGACGTAGTTCCTATGCCGAGAAGCAGCGAGGGCGCCTTTACAGAAACCTCGTATGTGGTGTCGGTGACGGAATAGATGATCGTCTTTTTCACGTCCTCGTATTTAGCAACACCCGAAAGACCCGAAAGAGGAGTCTTGTTATAACGGATGGTAAGTGTTACGGGATAATCGCCTGTCTTCGTAAAATCAACGCTTGAAAGATCGAAGCAGGTGATGGGGATCTGGGAGAAGCGTACGCCGTTTATTATTACGGTAACGTCGTTTTCGAAGGGATAATCCGAAAGAGAGGTTCCACGCTTTACGGTAACCCTCTCGGGTGAGAGGATAACCACTCCACCCTTTACCTCAACCTGCGCCACTATGGGCTCCTGGTCGGGATAGCTAAGGGTGATGGGATATATTCCCTCCTTGGTGTAATCAATAGCTCCCGTAATATAGCGCACGGGGGTTTCAAGAAGCTTCTCGCCCTTTCTGATCTCGAAAAGCGAGGCAAGATCAATAGCAGCACCGTTGGGATAGGTCACGATGCTTTTCGCCGTAATACTGATCTGCTCCTCCTCTACGATACGAATGATTGTTTCGCTTTCACATAACGTACCATCATAGACGTAGGAGAGTTTTACGGTATAGCTCTCTCCGAGCCTTGCATCCGAAAGAGCCGAGGCATCGATCATATCAGAGGTGACACGCACGGGAGCTCCGTCAACAAAAAGCGAGAAGAGAGTGGTGAAGTCAAAGCCCTCAAGCTCCGAGAGGGTCACAGGCAGTTCACGGTATGCCGCAATAGCCTCTACCCAATGGTTGGGGTTGACGGTAATGCTGAGCGTGCGGGAGATGCCACCGAAGGTGACGGTGTACTCATACACGCCTGCCTTGTTTTCAAGGTTAGTAAAGATCATTTCATCGGTGATAGCCACGGTCTCGCCATCCTTTTCGGCAGTAAAGAGTGCCGAGAAGTCGTAGGACGCAGCCTCCGATTGAGTAAGGACTATGCTGTCCTTGGATAAGCTGAGCTTATATACCGTAGCCATTACCTTTACGATAACGGTTGCCTGCTTGCCTCCGTAGGTGCAATAGACGGTATATTCGCCTGCAGTAGCGCTCACCTCATTCTTATCAATAGAATTGGCAGGCACGGTGACAGATTCACCGTTTTCGGTGATCTTAAAGAGGGTGGTGTAGTCATAATCGGCTACCTGCTCGTCTTTAATGGTAACGCTGGTGACTACACCTGCGACCTCCACGCCCATATCATCAGGCTCATCGTCTATGATCGGCGGGTGGTCGCCATTGAGGTCTTCCCACAGCCCGCAGGATGCGAGAAAAAGGATACATAGTACGCATAATAATGCGACTGTGAGTATTTTTTTCATAAAAGTACCCCTTTGTTGGTGTAGATTGGTCACAAGGGTTGTTAATAAAGCTTAATAACTGTCAGTCAAAAGCAGATCACATTGGAGTCTGGAGATCGCAGAAGTAAATCCAGAGATATTTAGTATGATTGTTTTCGATAACGATCTTAACGCCGCTCTCGTGAATGAGAGTAACGTAACGGTCTGCCTTACCGCTCTCGCCACCCGACATATCGGTGTTAGCTGCAGAGAGGCTGAAGCCGTACTTTGCAAGCTCGTCGATCACATTCTGCATAAGCTCCTCGTAATTGGTGATCTTTGCATTCTCATCAAACTCGGTGCTGTAGGTGGTGATGCTCATATAACCGTGATTCTCACCGTTTACCTCCTTCCAGTTATAGAAGGGACCGCTGATGTTATCGCCAAAGAGCTTCATAAGAACCTCGGGAGAGGGTACGTTTGTCCACGCCTCGCCGAGAACACCCTGAAGAACGACGTCAGCAGTTGCAACGTGGCCCTTGTGGTTGTATGTACCTGTAGCCTCGTCATAGCAGCCGTAGTTCTTGCAAAGAGTGGTGTAGAGGTGATAGTAATCGTCAAGAGTGTACTGACTCCAAGCTGTCTCGGGAACTCTGGGACGGTAGTTGTCGAATGCGCCCTCTGCGATGGTGGTGCTGCCAACGTTCTCATAGGAAACGATGCAGGAGCCACCGTATACACCGCTGAGGTCATAGGGGAACTCAACCGAGATAAGATTTCCATCCTCGTCTACCTTGATGGTGAAGAGCATAGCGGAGGTTGCTGCAGCATCGTCAGCATAGCTGTAAGCGCAAAGCTCCATAGCAACCTCTCTGGTGATAGCAGACTCACGGAGAGCGAAGGTGTACTCATACTTATCGGTATCAACGTTGATCATCATACCGGTAAGACGGAAGATATTTGCAGATACGTCGAAGTCGGGCATAATGTCAAGGATGTTGCCCACAACCTTCTTGGTACCGTAGAAGCCGTTTGCGTCGGACTCGAACTCATCGTATGTTCCATCGCTGTTCTGCTTATATCCCGAATATTCGGTGTGATAGTTCTTACCGTCAAGGCTGTAGCTGTACTTACCTGTTACGCCGATAACGATCGCCTCGGGAGTTACGAAGCCAACAGAGCCTGCAGTACCGACAGAGGAGACGGTGTTCTGGTAGGGATGGCCTGCAGTGGCGGTGGGAGAAAGTGTAATAGCCGATGCGCCGCCGTTTACACTGTAAAGATCGTAGTCACCTGTGTCGGGCATAGAATTCATGCTGTCAACAACACGGAAGGTGTAGTTGGTTGCATCCTTCATCTTATCGAAGGCTGCCTGAAGCTTATCTGCATACTGAGCAGCCTCATAGGGAGCAGGATCGGATACAACGGTAGTACCAACGTTAGAGAAATCGATCGAGATGGTTGTATACTGAGTAGCATCGGGATTCTCGGGATCGTCACCGATCATAATAACCGAGGTCTGTGCCACAAGCTTGGTGATAGCGCCGTCCTCAACGTAGAGGTAAAGCTCCATAAAGGTATCCTCGTTACCAAGGATAGGAGTAAGAGAGAATGCGAAATATGTCATAAGATACATATCGTCAATGCTCTCGGGATCAATGCTGTACTTATAAACGTCTTTTTCTACGTCATAGCTGAACTTATTTACGTTAAGGTTGCTGAGGTGATTCCAGAGATGCTGGCTCTCCCAAACTGCAGGATAGCTCATATAGTCCTTAACGGGCTTAGCGTAAACCTGGTTGTTCTTATCAATAATCATCTCGAGCATCTCGTGACCCGAATTACCGTTCTGGTCCTTAACGCCCTCCTTATCGCCTCTGCGATAGTTGCTTACGATAACATTCTTGGAGCCCTGGTGATTCCAGCTGCCCTTCCAAGCGCCGTCAGCCATTTCGATGGTATATTCATACACATCCTTAGAGCTGTTTGCAGGATTATTGATATCGTTATAAATATCTGTAACGGTACCGTTAAGAGTGATGCTGGGGTTACCTACCGCAACAAGCATATCGGAGGTAAGCTCACCTACTCTGCCGTCAACAACGGGAGCCTTGGCAATAAGTGTCTTGGTTGCCTTAACTGTGTTGTTCTCCTCGGAGGTAGCAGTAACGGTGATGATGGTATCAATGGTGATGTCACCAACCATAGTTACAACACCGTTTTCATCAACGGTTACTACGTCGGGATGAGAAACAGACCAGGTTACCTTGGTGTTCTTCGCACCTGTAACACGGGCGGTTACCTGTACGGTGTCACCCTTCTGGATCTGGGATGCAGTAGCAGACATTTCGATCTTTACGATATCTGCAGGGGGAGGAGTTGTACCGCCGTCATCGGGGGGATTGGGCGTATCGCTGGTACCACCGCCACCGTTGTCATTATTATCGGGCTTAACACAAGCCGCAAACGAAGGCAGCACCATCACAAAAACAAGGATAAGCGCCAATACACGAACAATAGAGTTTTTCATTTTTTTATTCCTTTCTTATTTATTTTAATATGTTATTCAATCCATACATAAATGGTGAAGTCCAAGCTAACATCGAGTGGGGATATATGAAGATTACCCTTAACGAATTCGCCACGGGAGTTACGTGTAAAGCCCTCCTCCACAAGGAATTCATTCACAAGGGCGAGAGAATCGTCAATGGTGTAATCCATATCGAGAGGCACGTCGTAGTAGAATACTATAGCGGGCTTTGCAGAATCCGATCCACTGGGCAAATGGAATGTTGTCAGACCAAAGCCGTAGGTGTCACCGAGAACCTTTCCGAAGAAGGGGAGCTTTTCCGCCATCTCGGGATCGTCGAAGAATTCGTTCAGCGCAAGGTCTGCCCTCATCTCCTTATCCTCCTCAATGGAGCTCTCGTCGCTTGACATAATGATTGTCAGCTCGTTCCATTCGGTAGGGATCTCACGGCTCTCAAAGGCGGGAGCCTCAAGCTTCTCTGTCTCCTCAACGTCAACAGCTGCGCTGCCGAAATCGCTGTATTTGATCTCAACCACGCCATAGATGCTGCCGATATAGAAGTAGAAGCAAGCCTCGGTGATGATATATCCGATTCCGTCAACCTTCTCAACCACCACGAAGGGAGTGAAGCTTTCCGTCGAGGAAATATATCCCGTGGTAGCGAAGATGCCGTAAAGCTGGATATCGTTACCCACACCGTAGTAGAAGGTAGAGGCAACCGCCGACATAGGCGCATCAACGTAATAGGTGATGGAGGTAACCTCATCGGTATCCTCGTCCTTCTCCTCGTAATATGAGGTGAATATCTCGGCGGCGAATGCGAAGGTAGGCTTGGTGGAATCAAAGTCACCCTTCCATGCACGTGTGGCTGCGAAGCCGCCGGTGTCATTGCTGTAGAAGGCGTTATAGAGCGTATCGCTAACCTTAATATATCCGTAAGGCGCCTCGGTATAGGTACGGATCTCCTGACCGTCGCTGCTGTACTTCACGGTGAAGGGATCGAAGTAGCAAAGGTCGTCCGTAACGGTTTCGGTAAATCCTGAAACAACGTATCCGTTGGTAAGATAGGATGCAGTGGTTTCAACGAAATCAAGAGTATAGTTGGTCTGATTCTGCATATTGGCAATCGCCTCTTTAAGAGGATCGTGATTGCCGTCGGGGTCGGTAGGATACTTGGAAATGGTAGGCACGTCTACGGTCTCACCGAAGTTTACCGCTACGGTAAGCTCCTGAACGGCACGGTAGCCACTTGCAATTCCGTAATCGTCGGCGGAGATGGCACGTATGCCCATTATCTCGCCCTCCTCAATAATGAGGGAAAGACCGATCGCTTTGAAATCATAGGGGTTGGCGGCAGAAACCATTCTCTGAGGAAGGTCCTTGTCATTTCCTACGTACTCGTAGCACCATTTCTCCTCGTTAAACTTGAAGTCGGATACGGTAAGCCCCTTGAAGTTGTTATAAAGTCCACTGTCGATCCAGCTTACCTTACTTCCGTTCTCGTCGAGCATAGGAGCGTATTCCTCCTCGTTCTCAAAGCTTACGCCGACCTGAGAAGCAATACCGTTGTCATTCTTGAAATAGAGCTGGGAAACGATGCCCATATCCAGATTATCATATTCGGCATACCAATGCTCGCCGTCAAGCGAGGTCTTTACGGTGGTGGAGGAGGACATATAGAACTTCTCCATTACACCGATGGTGTAAAGCGAAATGTTGATAAAGCCCTCAAAGCCGAGCTTCGTCTGATTTCCAAGCAGGTCGATCATCTCCTGGGTAAGTTCGGGAGGGGTCAGCACGGTGATTATCTTCGAGCCGTAGCAGGATTCGTCTGCAAGGCTTATTGCACGAACCTCAACAATACCACCCTTATCCAAGGACTTGGCAGTAAGCTTACCCGAGATGGCGTCAATGGTAACGAGCTCGCCTCCGCTTACCACGCTCCAGATGACCGTCTGATCCTCGGTTCCCGAAACGGTAGCCGAAAGGGTGATGGGTGTGCCGTAGCGAACCTCGGACTTGCCGCTGATCGCAACAGCTATTTCGGGAGTGGTATCAACGGGTGGCGTATAGGGCACACGGTAGGTTCCCTGCGCTGAGGGAAGCGAGCTTGTATACCCTTCTGCATTAGCCACAACCGAATAGGTAAAGTCTACCGAAAGAGATGTTACCTGATAGGAATTTTTGTCTGTTGAGTAGGTCTTGTCACCTATCGTGACGGTATAGCTCTCGGCATTCTCAACCGCATCCCAAGTGATAAGTCCCGTGTCGGAAAGCGAAACGTTCTGAGGAGTGGCAAGGACCTTAGCCTCATCACCGACGCAGGCAGAAAGAGATGCTATCAGAAGCACTGCGATAAATATTAAACTGATCAGTCTTTTCATTCCTCGTCATCTCCTTCCTTGGTTTCTTCATTTTCCTTTATTTCTGTTTCTTCTTCGATTTCAGAGGCCAGGGCTTCCTGTTCAATAACGGGATCCGACGCTGCCTCGGAGGATTTTTTCTTCTTACGTATGATAAAGATATATACGCAAGCGCCGATCGCCACAACGGCTACCACCGATACCGAAACGATCACAACCACAATCCAGGGGGATGTGGGCTCGTCGGGATTTGTGGGAGTAGGCTCGGGCTTCTCGGGTGTCACCTCGGGAACGTCTGCCTCATAGGCAGGAAGAAGCGCCGTGTATTTTGTAAGATCGAGCAGCACCTTGTCTGCAGGCTTCAGTGCGGATATCGCCGCCTTGATAGCATCCATCGCTGCCTTATAGGCGCTTGAATAGGTATCGGGAAGCGCTAAAATGTCAGCCTGAAGCTTCTGAAGTGCGGGAGATGCGCTCTGCAGCTTTATGCTATTAAGCTTAGCCTTGGCGTTCTGGACAGCGAGTGTCATCTCCTGCCAACGCTCCTCTGTATAGCCAAACTGAGTATAATCCTGCTTCATCGCATTAAGAGCAGCCACAGCGGAATTGATGAGGCTCTCGTGCTTAACAGCAATATCGGTGATAGCCTCGATCTGTGTAGCGTAGTCAATGAAGCTTGTAGTTGTTTTATCCATAGCAACGTAGTCGCTATGCTCTGCGTCCTCAAGCTTACCGAAGCAAACGAGGTAGATAATACCGTCGTAGCCCTGGGTATCCATATTGGAGGGCAGAATCATCTTGATGGGCTCTTTTTTACCCGCAAGATCAATGAAGGTGTAGTAGCAAAGCTCAAGCTCGAATACGTCGTAGTAATTCTGCAGGATGCTGAAGCCGGGATCATCCTCATCAAGCTTGGCATCGGGAATATACGAGCTCTCAAGTGCGGGAGCAACGAAGGAACGGAATTCAACACATTCAAGGGCATCGTATCCGAAGAATGCGTAATTTCCGATAAGCTTAAGCGATTCGGGAAGAATAAGCTTTTTAATTGCCTTATTCTGATTTCCCGCATACTGATCGATACGAACCGTTCCGTCAACCACCTCAAGCTCCTCGATAGCCTTACCGCCCGGGATGGCAGTCAGCTGAAGCTTACCTGAGGGTAATACGGTGTAGAGAATGCCGTCGTAAAGAACTGCAAAATCGTTTATCTTACCGTCCTTGCTTGACGAGCCGTTGTTATCGAAGCTGAAATCAGCAAGGCTTGAGCAGCCCCAGAAGGCTCTGTCACCGATAAAGCTAAGCTTATCGGAGAAGCTGAAGGAGGTGAGATTTTCATTATCCTGGAAGGCACACACGCCGATCCTCTCGAGCACAGGAGCCTTTACACTGATAAGGTTCGTGCCGCTGAAGGCGTGATCTGCAACCTCAACGAGCGCAGGTGCTTCACCGATGCTCTCAAGGAAGCGGCAGCCTGTGAATGCGGCAAAGCCGATAAACTCTGCAGAGGCAAGATCTATTTCCTCAAGATAAACGCATTCGTAGAACGCAAGCTCGTCGATCTCGGTAACATGAGAGAGATTGATGATCTCAAGGCTCTCACAGCCTGCAAAGGCATACTTACCGATTCGGGTCATAGCCTCAGGCAATACGACCTCATTAAGATTTTCGCAATATGCAAAGAGATAGTTCCAATATTTCTCCGCCTGCTCCTCCTCGGTCTTATCCTCCATAGAGGGAGGAGTAAGTCTGTTGCCCTCAAAGACAACGATCTCAATACCCGTACAGCCGATAAACGCACCGTCACCGAGATGGGTGAGGGTTTCGGGAAGGATAAGTGCGGTCTTGCCCTCGGAGTTCAAACCGGTGCCTCCAAAGATGGGAGCCTGACCGTACTGCTCGTACTGGCTGAATGCGCCCTCGCCGATCTCCTCAACAACGGGGAAACGAACGTAGAAGAGCGATGCACAGTCGGCAAAGGCGTATGCGCCGATCTTAACAGCGATCTGCATATCTGCCCTTCTGAGAGAGGTACACTCAAAGAATGCCTGATCGGGAATGATCTCTACCTTGGAAAGATCAATAGCTTCAAGTGCGGTGTCATAAGCAAAGCAGCTTTCACCGAGAGTCACTCCACCGTCGGAGGGCATAACGACCTCATTAAGTGAGGTACATCTCTGGAATGCGCCCATACCGAAGCTGCTGTTCTTGCCTACGGTCACTCTCTCGAGCTTTGAGGAGAAGAATGCTCCCTCTCCGTAGGTAGCACCCTCGGCAAGTATTACCTCGGTAAGACCTGTGTTGGAGAATGCGTAGTCGCCTACTGTCTTAACCTTATCAAGATTAACAGACGTAAGCTTCTCTGCGTAGCGGAAGGCGCTGTTGCCGATAGATGCAACGCCCTCCTCGGGGAAGGTGATGGTTTCAAGCGTCTCGCAATTTGCGAAGGCGTAATCGGATATCACCGTCTCGGGATTTGTGAAAATAAGATGCTTGATATCTATACCGCAGAAGGCTCCCTGCCCTACCACGTCGGCAGAGATCGTATAGCTTTCACCGAAATCTGCGCCTGTGGCTGCAAGATAGATAGCTCCACCATCCTTCGAAAGAAGGAGCTTACCGTCCTGTGATACAGAATAGTAGGGATTGCTCTCGTCAACCTCAAAGCTCTTGATAGAGGTGGACTGGAAGGCTGCGCCATTCATATCCTCTATCCAGGTATCAGAGCCGATAACGAGCTTTTCAAGTCCAACGCACTCATAGAAGCAATAGTTCTCAAGAGTAACGGTGGAGTTGGGTAAGGTGAGCGTGCTGAGCGCAGGGCAATCGTAGAATGCCTGCTCACCGATAATGTCCACGCTTCCCTCGAAGATGACCTCGGTAAGCTTATCGTTTTCACAAAAAGCGCCGTAGCCGATCTTCCAGATATCGTTTTTGAGAGTAACCGACACAAGCTCGCTACACTCTGCGAAGCAATAATCGGGAATCTCGAGGGTCTCGTAAAGCAGAACCTCCTTTACACCCGACTGAGCAAACATAGCGAAGGAGAGCTTCGTCTTTTCACCAAAGACCACCGTGTCAAGCGAGCTACAGCCCTTGAACGCCTCCTTACCTGTGTTACGGAGTGTGGTGAGATCTACACCCGTGATCGAGGCGCAGTTTTCAAATGCTCTCTCACCGATAGCATAGGTTTTACGAAGATCCTTTTCGGGATCAAGAGTAAGCTTTGCGCATCCTGCGAAGGCTCTGGCACCGATCGCCTCTACGTTCGAGAGGTCAACCTCCTCAAGCTTTCCGTCGCCGTAAAAGGCATACTCACGAATAAAGCGAACGCTTTCGGGAACTGTAACCTTTTTAAGTCCTACACAGTTGTAAAAAGCGTATTTCTGAATTTCCTGAACGGTTGCGGGGATCACAACCGAGGTAACTGTGGTGTTAGTAGAGGGGATCTTGTTGGCATCGTAATCCTCCTCGGTCAGCTCTACGGTATTATCGGTATCGTAAAGGCAGAATGCGAAGGGACCGATATAGAGAATTCCCTCATCGTCGGGAATAATTACCTCACCGCCAAGTCCCTTATATGCCACAAGGGTACGGTTCTCAATAACGAACTCGCTGTTTACGGTGATCTTCACGCTGGCACGGAGAGATGATCCCTCAAGCCTTGCCTGAATGGTGGTAGTTCCCTTCTTCAAAGCGGTAACCACGCCCTCCTCGTCTACGATAGCAACATTCTCGTTGGTAGAGGTGAAGGTAACGGGATATTTATCCGTCACGTACCAGGGGTCGAGATCGTAAAACAGCTGTATCTTTTCACCCGGATAGAAGCTTATGCCCCCACCCTCCATAGCAGAAAGATAATGTCTGTCACCCGTCTCGCCGATCTTACTGGTCTGTGCGGCACGGGAATAAGCAAAGATGGTGTCGAAATAGCTGAAGCGAATCGACTCTACGTATTCATCCTTTACGTTGTCAACCGCTTTTCTCGGGCTGACCTCACGTCCTCCCTCTCTCGACTCCTCCTCGGGACGAGCCTTAACGTTTATGAGCAGGTTCGTCTGTTTACCGTCAAGCTGCTCGGTAACCGTAACGGTGGTTCTTCCCGCCTTAACGCCAAGGAGCTCGCCGTCCTTAACGGTGGCAACCTTCTCATTTGAGGATTCCCAGTTAAGATAACGCAGATAATCCTTGAATGCGTCAACCGAGGTGTCGGAGGTGTAAAGATAACGTGTAAGGTCTACTACCTCACCCTCGTAAAGAGTGAGAATAGAAAGATCCGTGCCGTCCTCGGTGCCGTCCTTGGTGAACTTGAAGTCACCCTTGGTGCCGGGAAGCTGGCAGATATAGATGTTTGAATTAAGAGCATAGTCATCAATGGAGAATGATAGTGCAGAGGTGATCAGCTCATCCTTATAAAGATCCTCGAGATAATCGGTGATCTCGATGCGCACCACGTTGTCCTGTCCCTTCTGGCTGTAGACGGGAATGGGATTTTCGCTGAGGAAGGCATAGGTCTGGGATGAGGTGAAGGTGATGGGAGTGATAGACTGAACGTAATGATTATCGTAGATCGTCATCGTAAGATAATAACGGTCCTTCTTAAGAGTCTTATCATACTCCTTCTCATATTTCACGTCCTTAAGGATTGGTGCCTCGTTATCAAGGCAGAAATCAAAGGTAAAGTGATTACGGATATTGCTTGCAACACCGCCGTCACCGTAGTCGAGAGTTCCTTCCATAAGGAAGGTGTACTCACGGTTGTTCACAAGGCCAAGCTGATGTGACTTGACGTTGAGGAACTCATAGTTGGGAACGGGAGCGTTTGCAAAATACGCCTTGTTGGCGTTTATTACCTCTTTGCGATATACCTCCTCGCCCGTAACCTTATCAACTATGGTATAGGTCATAGTCTTTGCATTACGGAGAAGTCCTGCATATACGGCGGAAAGACCGTCGATGGTGCCGAGGGTATCCGACATCGCAATATGATCCTCGGTAGCGGGGATAGCGTCGTACATATTCGTATCCACGTCGTAGAGGTAGGTGCCGAGAGGAATTATGTAATTGTAATAATATGATCCGTAGGGGGTGGTGGCGTAATAATCTGCCTTAAGCTTATCCTCATCGTCGATAGCGGCGTTGTGCGCCTCCGACTCTACCTCATAGTAGGTCTTATCGAACATAGGAGCCTGTGTCCAGTCGCCAAAGAAGGCGAGGAACGGAATGTTAAGGTCGATCCCGGTATCAGCCGAGGCAGTAAGCTTTACAAATCCCTCAACGAACATACCGTTGGGGAACAGACGGTCGATCATCTGCTTATCTGCATCGGTCATAGTATAGGTTGCCAAAACCTTAACGGTGGTGTTGGCGGGAACGGTAAGGGTCTTGCCCGAAAGCGAGCCGCCGTCTACAGAGAATACGGTATTGCCACCGAGGATCTGCGCCTTCTCAGCTACGTATTCGCTATCCGACTTGGAAACCGTTTCGGTCATAGCGATAAGCGACAGATCGTAGGTAAGAGTGTCCTCGGAAAGATTAACCACCGAGAAGGTCATATCGTATACACCACGCTTTTCCTTATCGTCACCAAGCTCGAGCTTGGTGCGATCAATGCCGTCTACGGTAAGGTAAGCCTTTGTGCTTACAACGTTGGCAAGGCTTGCAAGTCCTGCTCCCTGCTTTCTCGGGGAGTAGGGGTTAGCCTGCTGGTCAACGATAATGGTAGCAGTAGACATCAGCATCTGGTTTGCCATAACCGATATCTGCTGATAGGTATAATCAGGATATTTTTCCTTAAGATACTGACGGATAAGAACTACGATACCGCAAAGGTTGGGAGTAGCCATTGACGTACCGCTCAGCTCATCGTATCCACCACCGGGAACAGAGGAAAGAATGTTTCCACCGTGGGCAGTGATCTCAGGCTTAAGCTTAAGGTCGGGAGTGGGACCCCAGCTCGAGAAATCAGACATAAAGGGACCTGCCTGATTCTGATAGGTAAGAGTGATCGTTCCTCTGGGTGTCTGCGAGAGGACAGCACCGTCCTCCTTGGAAATAGAGATGGTGGGAATATGATCCGACTTACCCATAGACATAAGGATATCGCCCTCTACGTTATTGTAGATGATACACGCAGCAGCACCTGCCAGCTTTGCCTGCAGAGCCTTATCCTCAAAGGTATTTTCACCACGGCGTACCAGGGCGATCTTGCCCTTCAGCTCATCCTTGGAGAAGGCGGCGTAATTTGCCTTCATACCAACGCCGGGAATAGTGACGTATTCAAAGGTCTTTGACTGAACCTGACCCTCACCCATACCGATATTAAGCTCGCCGAAGAAATCGTTGGGGTCGCCCGAGATATCGTTGGACTCGGTGAAGAATATGATCTGCTGATCGTTTGCTACGATATATTTGCTCTTCGTTCCACTGATGGATGCAACAGAAAGCGCACCGGGATAGGTGGAGGGAGAGCCAACGGTAGCAGAATCGGGGTTGGCAGCCTTGTTGGTATTACCACCCTCACCACCGTATGCCGAGCTGTAGCTGTTGCTGGCTGCGGTTATAAGGCTGATACCGCTCTGATTGATCTTATCATATACGGCGTTGATAGCATCGCCGTCAGCCTCTCTTGAGAAGCCGCAGGATGAACCGAGTGACATATTGATAGCGTCAACGCCAAGGAGGACTGCATCCTCAAGGGCTGCTAAAATATCCTCGGTCTTACCACCCTCGTCAAGGTCGGGGAAAACCTTCATAAGCACAAGCTGCGTATCAACGGCGATGCCCGTGATGGTTTCATCAAGACCGCCGATAATGCCTGCAACGTGAGTGCCGTGCTCGGAATCATAGGGATTTACGTTCTTGTCCTTGTCGGCATAGTCGAATACGAAGGGGATCTTATCGCTGTAATACACGTCCATAAGCTCAAGTGTCTTATCAAGCTTGATGGCTGTAGTATCTGCGAGAACCGAGGACACAAACTGCTGTGTAATGAGAAGCTCGCCGTCAGGTCTCTTCTGGAATACGGTATGCTCACAGTCAAAGCCGGAGTCAAGCACCGCAACGGCGGTATGCTTACCCGTAAAATGCTCGCCCGTTAAGGATACGGCAGAGGAGGAATTGAAGATACCCGTGGGGTATACGTCAACGGGGTTTACAATACCCGATGCGTCGGTTCCCTCAAGAGCCTGAGGACGGTTAAAGGTATCAGACAAAATGGTCTGATAAACGTTATTCTTTTCTGCTATTTTCTTAAAATTGCCGTAGGTGGTATGAACAGCCACACCGTTCATAATCGTGGAATAGCTATATGCTACCTCCGAGATAAGTCCCTCGGCATAAAGCTCGTCTGTTAATTTACGCTGCTCAGCGAGAATGATCTCCTCGGCTGCTCTTCCCTCCTCCGACTTAACGTAATCAGACACACTGCCCGTAACGTTTTTACTGATATAGTCATCCATAAGAGAAGCGCCCGGAAGCGTAATTATCGCTACGATAGGATCGCTGTCAGCATATCCGCCGTTTTCAATAAGATGCTCTGCCTTTATGCGGGAGAGAAGCTGATCCTGTGTAAGCTTCGCATTGCTTTTGAGAATCTGCAGGGTCTGACCGTTACCGTCTGCAGTGTCCGACAGGTCGGGATTATATTCACCGACGGGGGGATCAGAGACTATAAGGTCGCACGCCGTAAGTAATATCGGGCACACCATTGCGACAAGCAAAAGCATACATATTAGTCTTCTTGACATAATTGGAATACTCCTTGATTAACTAAGCCATAGCGCTATCAGCAGCATCACAAGAACAAAGCTACCCAGTACGATAAGAAGCACGGGGAGATAACATTCAAATGCGGCTGCTATGGCTGCGATTTTTTCTTTTCCTGAAAGCCCGATATGCTGTGTCGGGCGTTTATTGTTTTCGCCTGTAAGACCCGACATATCATAGACGGTATGACCGTCGTCCACGTAGGGCTTTTTCTTCGGCTTCGGTTTTTTCTCGGGCTTATTCATCAGTCTTCTCGCCTTCCTCCGACTCAACGGGTGGAGTATAGGGAGTAAGATCATACTCATCACCGCGATTCATAATCTCGGTATCGTAAAGGTGACACGCAACGAAGTGTCCCGCCTCCGCCTCTACGTAGCGAGGAGCCTTTGCCGCACAGACGCCCATACACTTTGAGCATCTGGTATGGAATTTACAGCCGGAGGGAGGATTTGCGGGAGAAGGAATATCTCCCTCAAGAATAATCCTTTTCATCTTTACGTCGGGATCGGGTACGGGAACCGCAGAGAACAGCGCCTGTGTATAGGGATGCAGGGGATTTCTGAAAATGCCTGCGGTGTCGCCCGTCTCCATCATATTACCGAGATACATAACCATAATTCTGTCGGTTATATACTTAACTACCGAAAGATCGTGAGAGATGAATATATAGGTCAGACCCATCCTGGTCTGAAGCTCCTTAAGCAGATTGATGATCTGCGCCTGGATCGATACGTCAAGAGCGCTTACAGGCTCGTCACATATCACAAGCTTCGGCTTCACGGCAAGGGCTCTCGCAATACAGATACGCTGACGCTGTCCACCGGAGAACTCGTGGGGATAGCGATCGTAAAACTGAGGACGGAGTCCGCACTTCTTCATAATGTCAAGCACGTAATCGTGAACCTCATCCTTAGGAACAATATTATGCTGACGAACTGCCTCGCCGATGATATTACCTACCGTCATTCTTGGCGACAGGCTTGAATAGGGGTCCTGGAAAATAAGCTGCATATCGGTACGGTATTTCTTCATCGCAGACTTACTGAGGCCTGTGATGTTATTTCCTTCAAAGTAGATCTCACCGTCGGTGATGTCATACAGCTTCAGAATAGTTCTTCCAAGAGTCGTTTTACCGCATCCCGACTCTCCTACGATACCGATTGTCTTTCCCCTCTCGAGAGTAAAGCTGATATCGTCCACCGCACGTAAATAGGCGGTAGGTCTGCCGAAGAAATCGGTGGCAATCGGGAAATATTTTTTTAAATGCTCCACACGTAAGACCACGTCCTTTGAGGAGGATACAGTTACCTTTTCCTCGGAAACGGGTGCGGAGTCGGTTACAGAATTATCTTTCTTTTGCTCAATCATTTTGCATCCGCCTTTTCTTCATACAAATAGCAACAAACCCAATGGGTGTCGCTTACCTGAACGCCTCTGGGATATTCTCCCTCGCATTTCTCCACGCATTTGCTGCAGCGGCTCTTGAAATAGCAGGAGTTGGGAAGATTGATGGGGTTGGGAACCTGTCCCGGAATAGAATAGAGGGGCTCGTTTACGTCGGAGTTTATCATAGGCTTGCTCTTCTGAAGTCCTATGGTATAGGGGTGCAGGGGGTTGTGGAAGATATCGTGGGCAGTTCCCTTTTCGATAACACGTCCCGCATACATTACTACAACCTCGTCAGCCATCTCTGCAATTACGCCGAGATCGTGGGTTATCAGCATAATCGAGCAGCCCTGCTTTTTCTGCAGGTCCTTCAGAAGCTCAAGGATCTGAGCCTGAATGGTAACGTCAAGCGCCGTTGTGGGCTCGTCTGCAATAATAAGCTTTGGGTCTCCTACAAGCGCCATGGCGATCATTACTCTCTGACGCATACCGCCCGACAGCTCGTGAGGATAGCTTGCATAGGTATGCTCGGGCATAGAGATGCCGACCTTCTTGAGCATTTCAATAGAGTGCGCCTTCGCATCCTCGGCCGAAATGCCGGGATTATGAATGAAGGATGCCTCGTCAAGCTGATAGCCGATCGTAAATACGGGATTAAGGCTTGTCATAGGCTCCTGGAAGATCATAGTAATATCCTTACCACGAATGCGGTACATCTCGGCGGTGGGGGTTTTCGCAATATCATAGCCGATATCACGTCCGTCCTCGGTCTGACCGAGATCGCCTGCATTAAAACGGATCTGTCCCTCTATGACCTGTCCCTGAGGCGCCTGAACGAGCTGCATGATCGAGAGCGAGGTAACACTTTTACCGCAGCCCGACTCTCCTACGACGCCAACGATCTTACACTTGGGAATATCGAAGGACACGCCGTTTACAGACATAACGGTGCCGTTGTCTGTGAAGAAGCAGGTTTTAAGCGAATCTATTTCAATGAGATTACGATTATCTCTCATAGG
Source organism: Clostridia bacterium (assembly GCA_017463765.1). GTDB lineage: Bacteria > Bacillota > Clostridia > Oscillospirales > CAG-272 > UBA1740. The sequence goes on from JAFTON010000055.1 coordinate 32,072, forward strand.
AACGGTATATTCAGCCAAGGTACGGGGCTTTCTCTTCTCTGCCTCGTAATGCTTCATCTGCTTTATGTTATATCGAATGATAGCACGGCTGTCCTTTACAGATAAATAATTACCTTTTTGTTTCATTGATACGAAAATTCCTTTCTATGCCAATGGCATATTCGGAGTTAATAATTTTACTTTCTTGCCTTGGGGTCCATAGCGTCACGCAGACCGTCACCTACGAAGTTGAATCCGAGAACGGCGATCACGATCATAAATCCTGCGGGCAACCACATATTCACGTGGTAGGAAAGAACCTGAGGATCGTTTGCAGTTGCGATCATAGTACCCCACGCAGCCTTGGGCAGCTGAACGCCGAGGCCGAGATAGCTGAGGGTGGACTCATAAAGAATTACGCTGCCGAGGCCGAGCGTCATAGACACGATAAGCTGAGGCATAACGTTGGGGATGAGGTGGAAAAATATCTTACGCCAAATTGAAAGACCCATAACCTCGGTGGCAGTGATATACTCCTGCTCCCTGAGCGAGAGGATCTGTCCTCTTACAAGACGTGCCACACCACTCCAGCTGAAGATGGTGATGATAACCATTAAAATATAAATTCTCTGATCGGGCTCGATATTCCAGGAATCGATCATAGCAGAGGCGATAAGCAGAATGGGAAGCATTGGGATACAGTTGAAGATATCCACTATTCTCATAATAAGCTGATCCACCCAGCCGCCGAAGTATCCCGAAATTCCACCGAGGACCACGCCGATGAGCGTTTCGAGAATAACAACGATAAAGCCGATGGTAAGCGAAATTCTTCCACCATACATCAGACGAACGAAAACGTCCATCCCCTTATCGTCTGTTCCGAGAAGATGCTCCTTGTCGGGAGAGGCATAGTTGTTGATACCGCTGACGTGCTCAAGCTGCTCAACCACCTCGATCTTATTACCGTTTTCATCGGTATATTCATAGGTTTGATAAATGAAATTGGAAACCTCTGTTCTGTCAACCGTTTCCTCACCCCACTTCTGATAGATAACGGGGCCGAGGAAGGAGAAGAGGAAGAGGAATGCGATCATCAGAATACCCACGATAGAAAGCTTGGATCTGAAGAATCGACGCATAACGAGCCTTATAGGGCTCATCTCCTGATAGGTTTCCTCCTGCTCACCTGTAACGGTAACGGGAGCTTCGTCATTCTCTGTTGAGGCGATGAACTGTTTATCCTTTTCTGACATCTCTTAACCTCACTTTCCAAGCTTGACACGGGGGTCAACGATAGAATACATAATATCGGAGCAAAGCGTACCGATAACCGTCAGCACCGCAAGGAACATATTGTATCCCATAATAAAGGGAATGTCGCCCTCCTTAAGCGCCTGATAAGCAAGTCTACCTATACCGTCAATACCGAATACCTGCTCGGTGATCATCATACCGCCGAATAGCGAGGGGAGAATACCCGCAAGAAGAGTTGCGAGAGGAATCATGGTATTACGGAATGCGTGAACGTAAATAACCTTGTTTTCAGACAGACCCTTTGCTCTTGCAGTACGGATATAGTCAGCACCGAGAACCTCGAGGGTGTTGGTACGTGTGTAACGCATAAGTCCGCCGATCGAAAGAATTACGCTTACGAAAATGGGAAGGATAAGATGCTGAATGATATCGAGAAATTTCTCAAATCCACCTGCAAAGCTGTCGGCATAGTCCTTCGTAGCGTCGATAAGTCCGTTTGCAGGAAGCCAGCCGAGATCTACGGCAAAGACCTTGATAACGATGGCGGCAAAGAAATATGTAGGAAGCGACAGACCTATCATCGTAAACACGGTGACGGCGTAGTCCCTTACAGAATACTGATGAGTGGCACTTGAAATGCCGAGGGGGATGGCAATCAGGAACTGAAGCACCGTTGCCACCGCTGCGATGGCGAAGGAAATCCACATATTTTCACCGATGACCTGAGCCACAGGCTTATCATATTTAAAGGAATTTCCAAGGTCGCCCTGCAGCAGCTTGGTTATCCAGTTGAAATAACCGCTGGCAATTCCCTTGAATGAGGAATCACCTATTCCGTACAGCTCCTTGAAATGGTCCACGTCCTCTTGCTTTATGGCACCCGTCTGGAGCTGTGTTGCGAACTTCAGATCCACATAGTCGTTGGGCATCAGACGCACCATCGTATAGATGATGATCGATACGCCGAAAAGTATGAGGAGAGAGATCAGCAATCGTTTTACAACATATTTAAACATTTTTTCTTCCGTTTTTCTTATTTAATAAGTGAAACACGACTCTGCGAGCATCAGCGCTCGACGTTGAGAGAAACCTTATGCAGATCGTTGGTAAGACCGCAGTAGGGAGAAAGCTCGCTCTCGGGAGTAAGAGAGTCAACGTCGATCTTGTCGGTGTTGAATGCGAACAGGTCGTCTCTCTGGTATGTGGGAAGCTCGATAGCAAGCTGCATTACGATATCAAGAGCCTGAGAATAAAGGTTTGCACGGATTGCCTTACCCTCGGGAGTGTCGTCGAGTGTCTTACGAGCCTCGTCGATGATCTCGGAGAGCTCCTCAATAAGAGCCTTCTCTGCATCGTACTTACCGCCTACGTTAAGCTTGATCTGCTTATATCCCCAGTTAAGAGTTGAGGATGCGTTGGAGTCGATGTGATATACCTGATACATATCGGGGTCAATGGTAGAGCCCCAAGCAGCCGCCCATACGGTAAGGTCACCTGTGGAAAGCTTCTTAAGAGCGTTAGCGTCGGTGGTAACGTTTACCTGGAAGCCAACCTCGTTAAGGAACTCACCTGCGTGCCACATAGCCTGCCAAGCGGGATGGTCGGTCTCCTCGCCTGCGATGGTGAAGGTATACTTGAGAGTATGGTTGCCCTTTACGTATACACCGTTAGCATCAAAAGTATAGCCTGCGCCCTCTACGAGAGAGGTGATGAACGCCTGCTGCTCCTCCTTTGTAAAGGTATCGCCGGCCTTCTTGCCGCAAGCTAAAACGTAGTCACGGTAAGCAGGGTTTACAACCGAGAGATCCTCCGGAACCTTGCCACCGATGTAAGGATAATATGCGGTTGCCTTGTTGGGATAAGCCCAGCTGGACTTGGACATAGAACGGTAGATAGCCTGAGCTGTGGTTTCGTAGTAGTCTACACACTCCTGGGTATTGATGGTGTGCATAATAGCCTGACGAACCGCCATATCAGGAACCTTACCTGCATTGATGCCGATATATCCGTAGCCTGCGGTCTGGATGGACTGGTTACCGATGCCCTGATCCTTCTTGCCGTCAAGCTCGTCTATGGTCTCGGGATTTGCGTTAGGCTCTGCAAAGTCGATCTCCTTGTTGTAAAGAGCATTAAGCATCTGAGTAGAGGATACTACCTGATAACGAACCTTCTTGATAGTTGCGGGTCCCATAATGTAATAGGGATTACGCTCAAAGTAGATAACGCCCTTATCGTAGAAATCACCTGCGCCGATACCGTCAAGACCGCCACTGGACTTACTTGCTGCGTAAGGACCTGCGCCAACGGGAACGCCAAGCTTCGAGGGGTTCTTAACTACGTTTTCCATAAAGCTCTGAGAACCACGCTCAACACCGAAGTTTGAAACAAAGTCAAATGCCTCGATATGCTCCTTATCTGAATAGTAGTACATAGGAGCTACGCTGAATGCAAAGTTCCAGATAGCCTTGGGGTCAACGTCATGAATGGTGATGGAGAGAACCTCGTGGCTCTCTGCCTGACCGTCTGGGGAATATGTAGGTACGGGATATTCCACGCCGTTTACGGTAACGGGCGCTTCCATATTAGCAAACTTGATGCCCGAGATGTTGGGGAACTTAATAGTAGCGTTCTGAGTAGCGTTCTGGAAATAGTTTTCCATAGCTACGTTGGTAAGATAGCTGTTAAGAGTAGAGGCGGTTGCCCAATACTGAATAACGGTAGCGATATCGTGAGGAATGTTTGCGTCATAAACAAACTCGATGGCACGCTCCTTGCTCCAGGTAAGCACGTTCTCCTTAAAGTCGGCTTTGTAATCAAGCTTACCGTCGTTTCTGTTCCATACGATCCAGCCCTTGTTGTAGAGGAATGCCTCAACGTCGGTGGTAAGAAGGTTCTTGTATACTGTTCCCTCCTTATCCGAGAAGCTGATCTGATCGTAGGAGTTAAGCGAGTTGGACCAGTCGTTGTTAAGCTCCTCTCTGAAGAGCTCAAGCGCCTTTTCATAGTCCTCTACAAGATGAGCGTAGGCAGGACCGTTTTCGGAATACTCCTCAAGCTTTGCCTTGAAGCCGTCGCTGTCAAGATTACCGTTCTCATCCTCGGAGAAGATATCGGCTGACGCATCAACAAGGGCGTCAATACGTGCGGTAGCATCGGTCTGGAACTGAAGCATAAAGGCATCCTGCTCCTTCTCGTTCTTGGTCTGTGTGCGGTAAGCCTTAAGACCTACGATATCGGTGGAATAGATGGTGCTGGAGCCTGTATATGCGGGATCGAGATATACGTAGAGATTGAAAAGAACGTCCTTAATGGTAAGATAAGAGCCGTTCGAGAAGCGTACGTTGTTTTTAAGAACGAAATAATAGGTTGTGGTCTGATCCACGTCCTCGGTGCCCTTGGTGATAATCTGAAGATCCTTGGTAACGGCTGCCTCGTCGTCACCGTAGGTATACTTACCGTCCTTATCGTTGGACAGCATACCGATCTGGGTCATACCTACCACGCTGCTGTCGGTTGCAGAGGTGGAGAAGAAGGGGTTGAATACCTTATCGACCTCGAGGGTAGCGAACACCAACGGATCGGTTTCATTGTTATATGCGGTCTTATCCTCATCCTTGCCGAAAACGATAATGAGGGTTACTACTATAGCGATAACCGCTACTGCTGCGGCGGCAACAGGCCACCATTTTTTCCAGAATGCCTTGCTGGCAATCTTCGACCATAAGTTAGTGAAAAAATCTTTCATATCTAAAATCTCCTTTGATTATTCTATCTTAAGGCTCGTCTGTTTTGTCGAGCATATTTACCGTAACGTCGGTTATCTCCGAGCCGTCGCCCTCGGGAATGAAATAAACCGCCTTATCCTCGATAACGATCAGCGAGGACTCCTTGTCAAAGCCGTTTGGCAGCTGAGAGCAGGTGACGGTAGCGTTTGAAACCGTCAGACCTGTAAGCTTACTGTTCTCAATCTTCATAACGAGAGGAGCTACCATAATAAGCTTGGTACCCGGGTATCCGGCATTGATATCAACCGTGAAGTCCGAGAAATTAAGATCGCTGACCGTAGCGTTCTTAAGTGAACCGAACAGGCTGATGCAGAGGATGCCTCCCTCGGTGCTTAGGTCGGGGTCTGTGATAAGACCGTTCTTACTGTTATCGTAAGAGAGTGTGAAGTTCCTGATGGTAAAGCCGTTGCCCTTTATAATTCCCTTGTAATCACCGAATCCCGAGAACGCCTCGCCCTCGAAATCTATATCACAGGTGAAATAAAGGTTTTTATTCTTGTTGGCAAGCAGCTTACGTGGCGAATCCACAAGCACGAAGTCACCCTCTATGTAGTGAAGGAAAACACGCACGGCTGTATCGGTTTCTCCTCCCGGATGAGTGAAGCCTGCGTTCCAGGGCTCATCGTTCTCGTCATAGATGCCGTCGAGCGCCGTGTAGCCGAAGCGCTTGTTTCCGAAGTAGGAAGCATAGAAGTCATTGAAGGTGTCACCCTCGTTTACCTCATAGCTGCCGAGAGAGTGAACCGACTGATCCTTCTCGTCACGGTAGCATACCTCGTAGGTATAGATGATATTTTTCTTCCATTTCGCATAAAGCGTTACGCCATCGGCGTCTACCTTATCCTTTTCAAAATCCCACTTATTCTCGTAGGTTACGCTGTCACCGTCAACAACCTTTTTGGTGTACCAGCCCTCAAGGCTGTAGCCAGTACGGATGATCTCCTGCTTTGAGAAGGATGAAAGCTCTTTGATAAGATGTCCGCCCTCACCTTTAAAATCGTAATACTGGATAACGGGCTGCTCACAGTTCTGATAAACTCCGCCCTCCAGCTGATAAATAACCTTTACCCTGTCCTCAAAGGTTCTTGTGCTGTCGCTGCATCCTATAAGCGATACGGCAAGACACACAAGGCATAGACAAAGTATCAGATAAGCTATTGCATTTCTACGCACGAAAAATAACCTCCTCAGTTTTTGAGAAACAAATTTAGATAAAAATAGTTGTCATTCCGCATGGGATGAGCTCCCTTCAGATGTAACGGTGATGACAACTCAAGCTTTTTATAAATTATTAATGCGGATGCGCTTAATAATAATATAATATTTTAGCACCATGAAAAAATATTGTCAATAGAAATGGACGGATTTTTCGTGGTACGATTATACAAAACTTATTGCACTTTTTTAGTCAATTTGACGAAAAAACGCAAAAAAAGACCAAATAATTGACATTAAATATACTTTTGTATATTTTCTTTGAGGATTTTTTAACGGTTGTGATACAAATCCGGTACAGAATCAGCTTCGCAAAAATGAAGAATCAGGCATTTAAAAAGTCATATTTTGAATAAAATACCCTTGTATAAAACGAAAAATGACAGTTTTATCAAATCCATCCGTCAGCAATTTGCAGGTTTTTTCACCCTCAAAAAAGGAAGAAAAAGCCATCCTGTGCTTATTTTTTATTATAATCTAATGTAGAAAAATTTCGGTTTTTGGCATCGCCGACAAGAAAAAAAGAAGAAAATCAAGGCTGCAAAAAAGAAAAGCACCGCAAAACGGTGCTTCAATATTAAAATTTATACTTTCCAAATCAAAGGCTCGCCTCTTACACAAACTCCTACTTTGTACTTTCTTTTTGGAAACGCTTTGGAATGAAAATTAATCACTAAAGCATATTCTGGTCCATCGTTGATAAGTATTTCTCTTAAATAACTAATACTTTTGGGGTTATCAGTAGCAATTTTGCCTTGTTGCTCTAAATCACAAATGTACTTATGAATTTCCCAAAAAGGAGATTCCCATCCTCCTAATGTTTTTGCTGTTTTTTTGTTTTTTTGGTAGTTATTAATCATCGAATCAAGCTTATCAAAAAGCTGTTTTTCGTCGTTGAAATCCGTAAAAGGTGCGAAGTCTATTTTCTTACATAACTTATCGCATGACTTATCACTTACGGAAAAAATATGAAAATGTCCCAAACCATATTCGTATGCAGTGAAAAAAGCAATATTTGTTTTTGAAACAACATAAAACAGCTGTGAATAAAAAGGATTTATAACATTTTTCTTTCCGTAAATCAAAACAGGTTTTTGAAATTCATTCCAGTCAAGTTGCATTATTTTTATATTGTTAATTTCAATGTCAGAGCCTAATGGATAAAATCCCAAATAACTTACTTTAACAAACATATTGAACCCCCCTTATATTTTCCATTTTTATTCTATCACATTTTTGCTTATTTTTCAATGGTTTTTATCGTCCAGATGCTATTTTTAACGAATACATCCATAAATCTAACGAATACACCATGATTTTAACGAATACGCCCCATAGTTTTAACGAAAACAAAAGAGACCATCCACCAAAGGCTCAAACACCTCTGAAAGATAGGCTCTTTTTATCACAAACTATAAAGTTTATGCCAAAAAGGCAAAAATACCCCTAAAAAGCAAAAAAACGTAGAATTGTCACAATTTCTTGTATCCTATTCTGCGTTTCTTTTTGGTGACCCGGAATATTACAAGGTCGAATACGGGAATTTCGCCTAAAGCGAATATTTGCTCGCTCTACGCCTGACAAGCGAGCTTGCCGATCTCCGAGCGGCAAATGCGAACCCATATTCGTGCAGGTGATGAGTTGCAAGATAAGCAAATCAATGCTATGGAATGCTTAATTTGCAAAGCGCGAGTGGGTTTGATGAGCGTACGGGTCAACCAACGACAGAAAAAAGAAAAAGCAGGACTTCTGTCCTGCTTTCTGTCGTTGGTGAGCCATGCTATTACAATATCGAACTACGGGAATTTCAGCAAAGCTGAATATTTGCGCACTCTCCGCCTGAAGAGCAAGCTCTTCGATCTCCGAGTGGCAAATGCGAACCCATATCCTGAAAATCACAGATTTTCAGGGTGGGTCGATCCCGACGGAGTCGCAACAAAAAGAGACAGGCACCCACTAGGAGTGCCTGTCTCTTTTTGTTGGTGACCCGTACGGGAATCGAACCCATGTTTTCAGCGTGAGAGGCTAACGTCTTAACCGCTTGACCAACGGGCCTTGCTGTGTTCAGCTTGTCTATTATACTATTTTTTTATCGATTTGTCAAGGGGTTTTGAAAAGTTTTTTTATTTTTTTTGCATCAAGCTGAAAATTACAAGAAAAGGCATAGTTTTTGCAGGCTTTGGGTTAGTTTTTTTATATTTTCTATTGATTTTATAGCCAAAAGATGATAAAATTACTATGTATAATTATAAGTAAATGCTTTCGAAGGAGATAAAAATGGACTATACGAGACTGAACCCGGTGATACGCTCGGTATCACTTTACGAAAAAATAAATCGCACCGACGAGTGCATTGGATATGATTCCCGAGTTATTTATATTGTATCGGGCGAGCTGACGGCTGTGGTCGATGGCGAGAAGCTGGGACATCTGTCGCCCGGAAACCTTCTTTATATTCCCGCGGGAGTGAGCTATAAGCTGAAGAGCAAGTATCTGAGGGCTGTGGTCATTACCTTCGACCCTTATGACACAAGACCGGAGCCCGTGGACAGACTTGCTCCCGTAAGGGTAGACGAGTACAACCGGGAGCTATGCCATCTTGAAGGAGTAGAGGGTCCTCTCGGCAAGCATATTTTATTGCCCGATATGGAGTCCGACCGTGATTTGTTTATAAGGATGAGCAATATTTTCACCTCGGCAGAGGGGCATTACAGGGCTCAGATTTCTGCGATGTTCAAGCTTGTTCTGCTTAAAATAATAGAAGCCTCTGACGAAAACGCCCTGCCTGCGAGAATGGTTGAGGAGCTTGACAACTATATAAGGGAGAATGTATCTGACGAGATCTCAAATACCGAGATCGGCGCGATCTTCGGCTATCACCCCTTTTATGTCAGCCGTATGTTAAAGGAAAGAAAGGGTATGACCCTCCGTCAGTATATAATTTCCTACAGGCTTAAGAATGCAAAAAGGCTGCTTGAGCTTTCTAACAAAAGCGCAGCCGAGATCGCAGTGGAATGCGGTTTTACCGATGCATCCTATTTCGCCAAAACATTTAAAGCAGCTTTCGGTATGACTCCAAAGGAGTATAGAAACACATTTAAGGAAGATTTTATTTGATTTTGACAACTTTTGTTGTCATTTAAAAGGGTTTTGATATGAAATTAAAGAAAAACGACAGCTTTGTGTCGGAGATAATTGATATAACTAATCTTGGCTTCGGGGTGGCAAAAGTTGACGGTGCAGTGGTCTTTGTATCGGGTACCGTGCCCCAGGACGTTGCAAGGATAAAGATAATAAAGGTTGGTTCATCCTACTCTGTCGGACGGGTGGAGGAGCTTATCACACCATCGCCACTTCGCTTTGAGGGACGGTGTGCCAACGGTGGCTGCCGTAGTTGCGCATACAAATGCCTTTCCTATGAGTTCGAAAAGGGGCTTAAGGAGGAGGCAGTGCGACAGATTTTCAAGAAAAGTGGGCTTGATGAAATAAAAATCATGCCTCTTGTGGGCTCGCCAATCGAGGAGGGCTATCGAAACAAAGCGCAATACCCTGTCAGCCGTGACAAAAGTGGCGAGTATATTATCGGCTTCTATGCACCGAAGAGCCACCGTGTTACCGAGGCTGCAAGCTGCCCTCTCGCACCCGAGATTTTCAGCAGAATTCTCTGCGAGCTGCGCGCATTTTTCAGAAAGCATCAGTTGTCGGTATACAACGAGGAGAGTGGCGAGGGACTTATTCGCCATATTTATCTCAGACGTGGAGAGGTCTCGGGCGAGGTGTTGCTAACCCTTGTGATTAATGGCACTTCCCTGCCTCATTCGGAGGAGCTTAATGAGCTTTTGCAGGAGAAATTCCCCGAGATTGTGGGAGTTTTACTCAACGTGAACCGTGAAAACACCAATATCATTCTTGGCGAGGAGTTTATCACCCTCAGTGGCAGAGATTACATTTTTGACACGCTTGGTGGGGTGACGCTTAAGATTACTGCGCCTTCCTTCTACCAGGTGAATCACGCTGCAGCAGAGCTCTTGTATGCGAAGGCAAAGGAGCTTGCTGCCCCTACCAAAAAGGATTTGCTGCTCGATCTGTACTGTGGCGCAGGCTCAATCGGTCTGTCAATGGCTGACGAGGCAGGAGAGGTTATCGGCATTGAGATTGTGGAGAGCGCAGTGGAGTGCGCCACCTTTAACGCCGAGATCAATCATATATTCAATGCGTCCTTCTACGCCGGCGATGCATCTGACACCAAGAAGATTCTCGAGCCTGCCGAAAAGGCAAGAGGCGAGAAGATAAACCCGAATATCGTTATCCTCGACCCACCGAGAGGTGGCACAACCGAGGAGCTTATCGAACACATTTCAAGCCTTAATCCGCAAAGAATAGTTTACATTTCCTGCAATCCGTCAACGCTTGCAAGAGATATGGTAGCATTTAAAAAATATGGATATACAGGAAACGAAGTGACTCCTTTTGATTTGTTCCCGATGACAGGACACGTCGAAAGTGTGGTTTGTCTCACGAGAAAGGAGTTGCTATGATTTTATTCCGACCTGTTGGCGAGAAAGAAAAAGAACTGATAGAGCAAAGCAATTTTACGAAGTTTCCACCAAGACTCGAATGGCAACCAATTTTTTATCCCGTTTTGAACCAACGATATGCAGAAGAAATCGCCGGGAAATGGAATACCAAAGACCCCGATTCAGGATATAAGGGGTATATCACTCGATTCGAAATTGAAGATGATTATATATCTTCTTTTGCTGTGCAAACGGTTGGAGCATCTTATCATCAGGAGCTTTGGATACCTGCAGAAGAACTTGATAATTTTAATAATCATATTATCGGTAAAATTGAAATAATCAAGGTACTTACGTAATATAAATATGCCTTTCGGAGTTGCACCCTCCGTTTTTGGTACAAAAATATACCTTTTGGAATCCCCGCCCACGTTGAAAGTATCGTGTGTCTCGAAAGGAGATTGTATGAATAATAAGATATCCGAGCGAAAAACATTTTCTTTTCATAGTGTTTCTTCTCCTTATGATTTTGCTGCAAGGATCAAGGAAGAAGCGATTAATTCAAATCTGAAAATTGAGCAAAACAATACAGACTTTATTTTACAGCTAAATAGCAATCACGGGGGAAGGATCGTTTACAAAGCAACAGTAACAGCAGATGAAAGTGGTGGCTCTTACATAAGTGGAGAAATAGTAACAGTTCCTTGGAACGACAAGCCGGGCAAAAAGAGAGGTATAACAGAAAAGATTTTTTCGATAGTTGGTTATATCGTTGCTGTTCCTTTCGTGTTGATTTTCTTATTTTGCTACGGCGCATATATGCTATTTGTCAGGTTGTTTCGAGGTAAAAATATGAAAGTTACAAATGAAGAAAAGCTTTGTGATTTTATGACAAATAAAATGTGCTGTCGGAAGATAGAAGCATAAAGCAACAAAATCTTATCTATCTTCGCAGTCAAAAACCTTATCAATCAACTTTAAGGAAGGGACTATATGAAAAAACAAGGATATAAAAGATTATCTTTCGACGATAGGAAAGTTATAGAAAGAATGTTAAAAAAGGGGGGTTCCGTGTCCGAGATTGCGAAAACTTTGAATAAGTCAGACCAGGCAATTTACCACGAATTAAAACGATGTAAAGGCTTAGAACGATATAACGCAGATTTCGCGCAGCAAGACTACCTCAAATGTAATAAATATAACGGAAGAGAGGCTAAGCTCGAATTGGATAATGAGCTTGCTAAATATATTTCAAAAATGATTTTAGAAGAATCACTTTCTCCTGTCGAAATCATTAACCGTTTGCGTTCTGAAAATTATCCTAACTTTCCTTCTTCAAAAACTACAATTTATGCAGCGATAGATAACGGATTAATTCCTTCTGTAACTCGTAAAACTTTATTGTCAAAGCGCAAAAAAACACATATGTTTTCTAACGGATTGATAAAAATACCTAGATGGATTTGTGATGAACTTAGTTTAGAGGATAACGAAGATTTGGAAATTGATATAGTTCACGATAAAATAATCATAAAAAAAGCAAGTAATAATTAACGAATTCCAATTTAAATTATTAGTCATTAATATCGAATTAAGGAGGCTAATATGCATTTCAGAAGAATAGAATTTGTAAAAAAAGCAGAGTTCGATCGGGAAAAAATCGAAAGTCTTTTGTGGGAGTTTGCGTTCAGCTTAGAGTGCAGTGGGCAAATTCTCAGAGACTATAAAATTATAAAAAAAGAAAGCTATAATTTATACGTTACACTTCCCCACGAGGACTCTTTCGATGAAATCCACGACAATGATTACGTCAAATCCCACCGAGAAGAGCTGCTAAAATACTTCAATATGCGTATTTTTGGTGAAGGAATAAATCTGGAAAGCAAACCGTACTGCAAGTGTAAAAACCGTTCTGCAATAGAAATGCAAACCTTTTCCCTGGATATAGACAGCGTATTTAGCTGCTGTGACTGTGGAATGCCTATTGCGCTATACGAGCTTCCCTTCCCGGCAGAAAACCAGAATACTTATGACTGGGTCGAAAGCTGGCAGACAAACTTTTCTTCAATGGATAAGCTTTGGTGGAACTGCCTGTGCGATAGATATACCGGAAATCAGCGTGTCAAGCCCGACTCGGCACTAAACAAGCAGGGCATTGAAATTGCAATATATATGAGTAAGGAGCTTAAGATACCCGTATATTATCATTTAGCCTCTGATTATGGTAAAAGCGTAAAAATAGAATCGGTTGATAACACTACGGTTCACGTCTGCCCCATATGCCAAAAGAAAATGATACCTGTAACGGTATCCGAAAACTTTAAAATTGATGTTTGTAATGAATGTAATCTTTCTTATGACCAACCGTCAGACTACTAATTAACATGGTAATATCACGTTAAATTATGAAAAAGAATAAAGAAAAAAGCAAAAGTAAAGCGACCTTCAAGGATGCGCTTTTAGAGTTGGGATTGGAAATCGCGATTGGACTTGTGACGTTTGTTGTCGGAGCAGTCATACTAAATCTGATTTCGCCCGACCTGTTAGACGGAGAGCTTGATTTCGTTATGTTTTTCGGTATGATAGTCCTCGTTGCTGTAAGCTGTTTTGTTGCTATTCCGATATGGATCATAAAAAAGCACAGAAAGCCGAAGGATATTAAGCGAATTTACAAGCTGCTTAAAGAAAAGTACGCGCTCGAGCTGGTGATGCGCAACAAGAAGATTGACGGTGTATACAAGGAGCTATACGTCATAAAGGGTCACAGCGACGAGGGAATGTTTGAGCTCTATAAAAACGGAGATGGGTATATTTTCACCGTTGAATATTTCAGGCTGCCCGTTGATGAGAAATTAAAAACGGAGAGTCTCTTGACCGAGGCTGATGCAATAGAGTGTATAGAAAAATTTATGGAAAAGAAAAGCGAGAAAAATGAAATTAATAACTAAATATTTCGACGAGCTTTCGGCTCGGGAGCTATATGAGATAGTCAGGGCGAGGCAGGAGATATTCCTGATGGAGCAGCGAATCGTCTGCCGTGACTTTGACGGAGTGGATTATGATGCGCTGCACTGCTTTCTGTGGGAAGATAACAAGGTGGTTGCATATATGCGCGCATTTATGCAGGATGGCGAAATTCGCCTCGGCAGATTCCTTACCGTAAGGCATGGTGAGGGGCTTGGCAGACGGCTGATGGAGCTGTCGTTGCCGATTGTAAAGGCAAGCTTTAACTGCGATAAAATAAGCTTCCACGCGCAGAAGCATGCCGAGGGCTTTTACCTGAAGCTGGGCTTTAAAACGGTGTCCGACGTCTTTCTGGAGGAAGGAATCGAGCATGTAGAAATGATAATAAATAATAACTAATAACTAATAAAGGAAGTATTATGAACGCATTTTTAGACAAGCTTAGTAACGTTTTTTCGCTGCGCGAGTGCGACGGGGGAGTTATGATTTCAACCCCGATTATGTATCAGGGAGCAGATCACGGTTTTTCCTTTTTCGTTGAAAAAAGCCGAAACGGATTCAGCATAAATGACCGTGGACAAACTATCGAATATTTAAGAGAAAATCTTGATCCGGGTCGATATGAGGACAGGATTACTACCATATGCGAAAGGTTCGAGATAACCCTTGAGGACGGAGTTTTTTACGGCAGGCTTGCCTCTCTCGAATCCGGGCAGACGATGAGAAATCTGTTTAAATTCATCGGCGTGATGAATATGATTGCAAATATTGATACCTTTTAATTTTTAAAAATAATTACACAGGAGATAACAACCATGGAAAAGAAAAGATGGTACAAGGATATGGTATTTTACCAGATCTGGCCAAGGTCGTTTAAGGATGGCGACGGCGACGGAATGGGAGACCTTCACGGTGTTTTTGAAAAGCTTGACTACATAAAGTCGCTTGGATGCGACGGTATATGGTTCTCACCCCTTTATCCCTCTCCCGGAGTGGACTGTGGATACGATATTTCAAACTACCTTGATATTGCTGAGGAGTTCGGTGGCATGGCTGCCTTTAAAAAGGTGCTTGACGGTGCACACGAGAGAGGAATGAAGGTCATCATGGACCTTGTTGTAAACCACACCTCCACCGAGCATGAGTGGTTCAAGAAGAGCCGTCAGAGAATAGACCCCTATACCGACTACTACATCTGGAGACCTAAAAAAAGCAACGGCAGGCTGCCTAACAACTGGGACTCTCTCTTTGAGGGCAAGGCATGGGCATGGGACGATGTAAGACAGGAATACTATATGCATCTATTTGCCATTGAGCAGGCAGATCTGAATATGGACAATCCTCTGGTGCGCGAGGAGGTAAAGAATATTCTGAAATTCTGGCTGGATATGGGTGTAGACGGCTTCAGAGAGGACGTTATCACCTTTATTTCAAAGCCCGAGGGACTTCCCAACGACAATTATATGCCTGCGTCCAAGGGTATCTTTATGTTCAACCACGGTCCACATCTTCACGAATATCTTGAGGAGTTCAAGCGCGACGTATTCGATAAGTACGATGCTATGATCCTTGCAGAAGCACCCCTTGTTACTCCTAAAAAGGCGCTGGAATACATTGATGAAAAGAATGAGCCTGTTCTGGATATGATGATTCAGTTTGCAACCCAGGAGGCAGACTCCTTTATGACCGACTATATCCATATGCCCTTCAATCTTAAGAAGCTTAAGAGAACCTACACCAAATGGCAGACACAGCTTGACGGCAAGGGCTGGAACATGCTTTATATCGAGAACCACGACCATCCCCGTATGGTATCGCGCTACGGCAGCGAGAAGTACAGGGAGGAAAGCGCAAAGATGCTTGCAGTATCCTATCTGTTCCAGAAGGGAACGCCCTTTATCTATCAGGGACAGGAGATCGGTATGACAAACTGGTATCCCACTGATCCCGAGATGTACGAGGACGTACAGACAAGGTGGCAGTATTTTAACGTTGCTACAAGGAAATCCCCCGAGAAGCGTCTTGAAAGACTCTGGCACGGCTCGCGCGATTCGGCAAGAACACCTGTGCAGTGGTCTGCTGAAGCAAACGCAGGCTTTACCACCGGAACACCCTGGTTCTACGTTAACGAAAACTACACCGAGATAAACGTTGCCGATCAGGAAGGTGATCCCGACTCGGTGCTTAACTTCTATCGCAAGGCGATCGAGCTGAGAAAGACGCTGTCGGCAGTAAGACACGGAAATTATACCGAGCACTTCAAGTCCTCCTCCAAGGTATACACCTACACCCGTGAGGATAAGAGGCAGAAGCTGCTTGTCGTCTGCTCCTTCACCGACAAGGCAGTTAAGATGAAGGCTCCTAAGGACTTTGATACAAGCAAGGCAACACTTATCCTGGCTAACTATAAAGAAAACACGGATATACTGAAGCCCTATGAGGTCAGAGTGTATCTTTTAAGTAAATAATAGTTTACAATTTATCCAATTCTCCTTATTATAGAGCAATTCTCCGTTATGTTTCTTGCAAAGCTTCATTACTTCTGATATCATTTAGCTGAAGGAGGTGATTACATGTGTATATCCGATAAGATCGCAGAAATGCGCAAGCAGAATAATATGACTCAGAAGGACTTGGCAGAAAAATTAAACGTATCCGATAAGGTTATTTCAAAATGGGAAACAGGCAAATGCCTGCCCGACGTGGAAATGATGATGAAGCTGTCAAGAGCTTTAGGAGTTTCAATTTCCGAGCTTTATGAATGCGTAGAAAAAACAACCACGGGAACAGCCGAGGATTATAACGAGGAAAGAATCTGGCAATATAAAAAATATAGCATAGTTTCCTATTTTTTAATTCTGTTATCTCTCGTCTTTCTACTTTTTCTGACGGTAAACTGGTCAAGATTTGATAACATTGAGGATATTCTCCGCTTCATCCTGATAATGCTATCTATAGCCTCGTTTACATTGGGTATTTTCTTTCAGATTACTCAATTTATTCGCTTGTATAGCTATAGCAAAAACAAATATTATAGAGAAGAATATGTCAAGGTTATGAAAAAATACGGTATTATTTTTCTTGTATGCCTCTCGGTAGTTTTAATTTTTCCTCTTATTGTTACTATTATCGCTAACGTTGTTGATTTTTAAATTAAAGGAGATTATAAATGAGGCTTGTATCATTTGTTTTAGTATTGTGTATTTTATGTTCTTTGCTTGGTTCTTGTTGCTCAGTATTTACTATAGAACCGAAGGACTCCAATATTACTCATAATGAGTCATCCCTTGACTATGTTTTTAACGCTACCAATACCATTGATCATCACTTAGAAGCAGACAATATCATCATTTACGGAAATTATAAGAATTTTGACTCATCGCTACTGTATTCACTGATTCAGGACAAAGATAAAATTTGTATTTTTTACGACCTGGATTTATCGGATAACGTAAACGACAGTCTTGAAATTATGCGAAACAACGCAGTAGTCTATTATTATAAAAATGATATTCCCCATATTCACTCATATGTAAGCAGCTCATCAGACTCAAAATCCTTAATACCAGACGTTAATAATTATGTAAATAATATTCTCTCGGAAATAGGCAATGAATTAGATTACGTCAACACGAAAGCACTTGCAAATTGCGAGCTATATACGTCCGGCAACGAAGACTTCGTAGGGATCCGACAGGGCTCCTTCAGAGAAGAAGAAAAGCCGTATGGATATATAGAATGTGATTACGTTATTAAAAAACACAAAGCAGATGACGTAAGCCTATACGTTGTTGAAGCCCGTTTTTTCTTCACTCCGGGAAAGGTCGCTAATGATTTAGGTGATGATAGCTATGATAATTGGTTCAATAGCTCGGGTTATGCTAAAATAAAGGCAAAAAGAGTTAATAACGAGGTGATCTTCAATCGGTCGGCTCCGGTTTTTAAGGATGCGTATCCTATAAATCAAGCTTTTCATAATTCAAAAGCCAGGCTTTCTGCACAAAAGGATCCTATGGACGTAGAAAAATATACCTGGCTTTATACATACGAGTACCCCGAAGCCGAAACGTATAATCCGATCGTTGGATATATATTTGAAATGAGCACTCCCTCTGACGATTCGCCGGAATATAATATTTCTTTAGAGTTTGAATATCGAATGACGGTAGAAAACAACAGGCGAATATTTAAAAAAAGCAAAATATTTAGTGGCCATACCTTCCACAATTACTATTGATCTTAATGCTAACGGAGCAGCCTCGGTTGCTCCGTTTTTTTGTTTTTCTCTCAAATCTTGACATCGAGGGGTCAAGTGATGTATAATATTTTAAATAAGATATTTATTACTGACTTTGACGGAAAGGCAGACTATATAAATTTGCAATGAAGAAAACCGAAATTGAGAGAATACCGATTCTTCTGCCCGAGGAGCTTCGGAGAATATGTGACGGTGCGAGGATATACGACAGCTCCTCCTCACCCGAGGCGAGGGTGTATTTCATCGACCGTGGAGACGGCTTTTACCTGAAAACTGCCACGAAGGGCAGCCTTGAAAGAGAGGCTGTGATGACAGGGTATTTTTATAAAAAAGGGCTTGGTGGCGAGGTTTTAAGCTATATTTCGGGTGAGAGTGATATTCTTCTCACACGGGCTGTGCCCGGTGATGACTGCACCACGGCAAAATATCTTAATGAGCCAAAGCGCCTTTGCGACCTTATAGCCGAGAGACTGCGTATGCTGCACGAAACAGATCCCTCGGACTGTCCTGTAAAAGACAGGGTGGGTGAATATATTGCTCTCGCCGAGAGAAACTATAGAAATGATAACTACAATAAAGAGCACTTCCCCGACTCCTTCGGCTACTCCTCGGGAGAGGAGGGGTTCTCTGCCCTGTCCCGTGGCAAGCATCTATTAAAAAACGAGGTGCTGATTCACGGTGACTACTGCCTGCCGAATATAATGCTTTTTGGCTGGGAGTTCTCGGGCTTTATCGACCTTGGTAACGCCGGAATAGGTGACAGGCATATAGATCTGTTCTGGGGCAGGTGGACAATGGGCTTTAATTTATCACTATACAATCTGCCCGATGCCGATAAATACGGCGAAAGATTTCTTGACGCCTACGGAAGAGACAAAATTGATACAGATATACTTAATACCGTTGCTGCAGCAGAGGTATTCGGATAAAAAATAATAAAAAAGGATGTAAAAAAAATGAAAGCAATCAGAATTATTTCGACCATACTGTTATGTCTTGCTTTGCTTATCACCGTAGTTAACGTCATTCCCCAAAAGAAAAACATTGAAAGCAATCCCTTCATAGTTGAAAATGGAGCGCTACCCATGATAGCTGCCCATCGCGGTGGAGGCGACAATAATCCCGAGAACACAATGCTCGCCTTCCGTGAGGCAGTAAACACCTATAGAGTTGACATTATCGAGAGCGACCTGTATCTTACCAAGGACGGCTATCTTGTATACAACCACGACGGATATATTGACCGTACATCCAACGTTAACGGAGATATTTCCTACGAGGAGATGAAGGAGCTTATAAAGGATAAGGAAAAGCGTCATTACATAGAGGATATGACCCTTGATGAGCTTCGCCGGTACAACTTCGGATACTATTTCGAGAACGAGGACGGCGAGAGAATATATAAGGATGAGAGTGATATCAAGTCCCGTGGGCTGCAGATTGCCACGGTTGAGATGCTGTTCGAGGAGTTTTATGAGAGTAACCCCGACCTGCTATTTATTGTAGAGATAAAGAACGGTGGCGAGAGGGGCTATGAGGCTGCAAGAAAGCTTGCGTCGGTGCTTGAAGAATATCCCGAATATAAGGATAATATAGTAATTGGAACCTTCCACCCCGAGATTGAGGAGCATCTTGAAAGCGAGTATCCGAATCTTATGAGAGGCGCATCCACAAGTGGCGCAGCAGGATTTATTCTCACCCAGTTCGCAGGACTTAATATTTTCGACAACAGCAGCTTTGCCTGCCTGCAGATACCGCTCAGCTATGATCTTGGAATCGAGATAAATCTGGAGCAAAAAACAATAATTAACCGTGCGCACAGAAGAAATATTGCGGTACAGTATTGGACAATAAACGATGAGGACGAGATGCACCGACTTATCAAGCTCGGTTGCGACTGTATTATGACAGATAATCCTGCCCTTATGCGCGAGGTTTTGTCGGAATATAGTGCCGAAAAGTAATTTTTTGACAACATTTGTTTACAAACAATTAAAAATACTTATAATATAAATAAAAACGGGAGAATTGATTATGAAAAGCTGTATGGAAATTATCCTCACACGCAGGAGTGTGAAAAAATATAAATCGGATATGCCAAAGAGAGAGGATATAGACAAGATAATCGAAGCAGGACTTGCTGCAGCAAGTGGACGAAATCTTCAGGCATCGGTTATTGTAGCAGTAACCAACAAGGAGATACGCGACAGACTTTCCCGTGATAATGCTGCCGTTATGGGCGCAGGAGCAGACCCCTTTTACGGTGCACCCTGCGTGCTTGTGGTTCTTGCAAAAAAGACTGCCCACACCTACCTTTACGACGGCTCGCTGACTCTCGGCAATATGATGCTGGCAGCTCACGAGCTGGGGCTTGGCTCCTGCTGGATTCACAGAGCCAAGGAGGTAATGGCGCAGCCCCAGTGGCAGGAATGGATAGCATCGCTCGGATTTGAAGGCGAGTATGAGGGTATAGGCAATCTTGTGGTAGGATACCTTGACGGAGAGTATCCTGCACCCAAAGAAAAAAGAGAGGGGCGCGTAGTTTACGTGGACTAATATATGAAGTTAAGTGAAATCAAAAATTTGAAGCAGAAAACAAAGCTTATTATCATTCTGGCAGTTGAGTTTATCGCTATAATCGCGATTCTTGCCTTGATTTTCTTCGCGGGAAAGAAGACGCATACCGTCACCTTCGACCTTAACGGTGGAATACTTCTCAGTGGTGACGTGGAGCAGCGAGTTACTCAGGGTCAGAACGCCTATCCACCAAGCGTAGCAAAATACGGTCACTACCTTATGGGCTGGTCGGGCTCATATAAGTCGGTAACCCGTGACGTTACCGTAAAGGCTATCTGGGAGTATGAAACCAGCCCGGGTATCGAATACTCTGTTCCCGAGAACACAAATTACTGTGAAATTTCGGGCTCCTTCAAGGAGATTCAGGGCGAGGTGTTTATCGGTGCGTTCTATGAGGGACGTCAGGTGCTTGGTATTCAGGCAGGCGCCTTCAAGGACAGAACCGGCATTACCGGCGTATACCTTCTTGACGGAATTCTTGCCATCGAGGACGAGGCGTTCTCGGGCTGTACCTCTCTTGAGGTGGTGGATATTCCCTCCACCGTAGTCCGTATCGGTGCCTCTGCCTTCAAGGGCTGTGAGAGCCTTAAGGAGATAATCCTGCCCGAGTCGCTTACCACAATTGAGGAGGGCGCTTTTGAGGGCTGCACCTCTCTTGAAAAGATTACCTTTAGCGACAAGCTTATTACCATAGGTGACTCCGCGTTCAAGGGTTGCAAAGCGCTTAACGACGCAGTTCTTGCCGATGGAGTCAAGAGCATTGGTGAATATTCCTTCTACGGTTGCGAGGCTCTTAAGGAATTTTTCATTCCCGAAAGTGTACTTAAAATCGGTAAAAACGCCTTCAATACCACAGATATGACAATAAAGCTTTACATTTTGGAAGAAAATATTCCCGAAGGCTTTGTTGACGGTTGGTTCACGGAGGGTATAAAAACAGAATATGGTTATATACCCGAGGACGATACTCTAAACGATAAGGATACCGATAAGAATCCTAATGACAAAAACGGAAAGCAGAATAAAGACGGCGAGGATGATGACGAAGGCTTCTGGGGTGGTATTCTATGAATATGATGCAGATGGTCGGTATAATGGTAGTCTGCTACTTTATAACGCTGACGCTTCTTGCCATTTACCGTAACATTATTAACGTTAAGGTAGGAAATATTGTTTTCATTATCGTTGACGTGATTTTCTTCTTTTTCTGGAACTATGCTGCATACCAGAGGGGCTGGCTCCAGGACGGCTTTATGACCCTTGAAAACATCAGCCCGTTTATTATGACGCTTATTCCACTTACTGTGTTTATGAGTAAGCGAGTGCGTTCATACTGTAACAGCGCTATTGCTTTTCTGTGGATCGGAATGTTCCTTGCCCTGCTTATCAGCCCACAGCACGCATATATATTCAGCTATCATATCGAGGCGTCTCCTATCTATACGGCAGAGGCTGCCTGTCACCTTATCGCATCTCTTTACGGCGCGTATCTTATAATTACGAAGCAGGTTTCCTGCGATGCAAGGCATTGGCGAAGATCGGTGGTCTGTATGTACTCGGTTATCGGCTTCGGCGTAATCCTTAACTACGCATTCCATACAAGAAACTTCGGTATGGACCCTTACGGCGACTATACCATATATATGTTGGATATTTTCGGCAGCTTTGAGGCTACGCTTGTGGCATATCTGCTGGGCGTCCTTGTCGTGCTTACGATGGGAATGCAGATAGGCTATCTCTTCTTCAGGCTGGTTGACTCTACGCACAACGGGGATAATGCAGAATGCAAAATGCAGAATGCAGAATTGCCTTCTAACACAACAGAATCTGATGACAAAAAGGAGGATACTGTGTAATGGAAAATCCTATACTTAAAAGACGAAGCGTAAGAAAGTTCAAAGAAACTCCCGTCTCGCGCGAGATGATTGATAAGCTGCTCGAGGCAGCAATGGCAGCGCCAAGCGCCTGCAACAAACGTCCGGTGGATTTTTACGTTATCACAGATGAAGAAAAGCTTCAGGAAATCTCTATGGCAGGCAGGTTCACACGAATGAAAGCCCCACTTATCATCCTGGTTGTGGGAAATCTTAAGCGCGCTCTACCCTTACAGCTTGCAGACTACTGGATTCACGATGCTGCCGCGGCAAGCGAAAATATTCTCATAGAAGCGACGGCGCTGGGGCTTGGCTCCTGCTGGTGTGGAATACATCCACAAAAGAGAATGATGCAGAAGGTGAGCCAGATACTTGGTCTTGGTGAAAAGCAGCTTCCCTTCTCTCTTATCAAAATCGGACATCCCGACGAGTTTCCCGAGCCACATTCGGGCTATGATAAAAGCCGTGTGACCTTCCTGGAATAGCTTCAAAAATTCCATAAACAAGCTCAAAACAAATTGATTAAAACACAAAAGTGAGGACGTAAAAAATGAGACCGATTATCGGTATTTTCCCTATGGTTTCGCCCGATGGCAATTCCTATATCAAGCCCGACTACGTTTCTGCAATCGAGCGTGCAGGTGGACGTGCAATTCTTCTGCCTGTCAGTCATCTTGAAGAATCTGTAGACAGTTTTATAGACATGTGCGACGGCTTTGTATTTGCAGGAGGACCCGACATTGAACCTGTGCGATACGGTGAGAAAAAGAGCGAAAAGTGCTTTGACACCGTACCCGAGAGAGATGAGTTCGAGTTTTTCGTGTTCCCGAGGGTTCTTGCATCGAAAAAGCCACTGCTTGGCATCTGCCGTGGCTCCCAGCTTATGAACACAGCTCTTGGTGGTACGCTCTATCAGGATATTCCAACCGAGGTAGCAAGCGAGGTTGCCCACCGTGAGGGTGGCCGTGACACAAGACACGAGATGAATATTATCGAGGGCACGCCTCTCTTCCGTATTATCGGAAAGGAGCGCATTAACATAAACAGCTATCATCACCAGGCAGTTAAGGCTCTGGGACGTGGCATCATTGCTATGGCTGTGGCAGACGATCATATTATTGAGGCGATCTGCATTGAGGGACACAAATTTGCCGTTGGTCTGCAGTGGCATCCCGAAAGAATGAAGAACGAGCACGGCGATGCTATTTTCCGGGCACTTATCGCTGCCTGCAAGGACTAATAAGCTTTTTGGAGATTGACTATGACAAGCTTTAGCGTCAGAACAAAGGGTGGCGCAGACCCGAGGGGAAAGCCGAGGGTGTATTTTACCTGTCATCCCGATGACTTCAACACTTATTTTGATAAAATATGCGAGGACGTATTTAAGACTCAGGACTGCGCGATATATTATACGCCCGATATGAGCGAGCCTCTTGACGAGGCGAATATTGACGTTGATCTGGGTCGAATGAATCTGTTCCTTGTTCCCGTAACATTCAGGCTGATGAACCAGCCCTGCAGAGCCATGTCGGTGGATATAACCTATGCTAAGGAGAAGAATATACCCATTCTGCCCTTTATGATGGAGAGTGGAATCGACGCGGTTTATTCACTGCCAAAGAACTTTGGCGAGAGGCAGTATCTCTCGCCATTCAGCACCGACACAACCGAGGTGAGCTACGCTGAAAAGCTAAAGAAAATCCTCGAGGCAATACTTATCTCTGACGAGATGGCAAATCGTGTCAGAGCTGCTTTTGACGCATAC
>JAFTON010000056.1 GCA_017463765.1 Clostridia bacterium
AAGAAGTGCATCGTCGCCGGGGATAACGTAACCGTCATCCTGGGTCTGAGTTGCCATATTAGCAACCTCTTCAACGGTCTTGCCTACGCACCATGCCTCGAAGGCTGCTGCCTGCTCGAACCACTCCTTAACGATGCCGTCGCCGTTACGGTCCTGGTTCTGACCGTATGCTGCCATATGATAATCAAATCCAAGCTCCTTCTTGGTAAGAAGGTTGCTGAACTCAATGGTATCACCGATAGCATACTTGTTCTGAACTGCGTCGATCTTACATGCAACGATTACGCCGTCCTTATCGGTAACTACGGTTGCAATGGTAAGGTTGGTCTGAGTAGCGTTAAGGCTACCGAATACAGTACCCATGCCGAGAGTGTATTCCTGCTCGGTTGCAGGGGGATTAGGATCAACAGGCTTGTAGTTAGGATCTGTTGCGCCACATGCACACTTGCCGTCTACGTAGCTATGTACGTGAGGGGGAACGTAGTTGGGATCGCTTTCGCCACATTCGCACTTACCGTCTACAAAGTTATGGCTGTGAGGATCGTTGCCACCACCGAGTACAAGTACAAGTACGAGTACAACAACAAGAACTGCTACTACAGCACCTGCGATGATAGCGATAGTCTTTTTGTCAAGAGGAAGCTTGGGAGCTTCTTCCTTCTTCTCAACGGGAGCCTTATTTTCTTCGGGCTGCTCGTTGGGGGTCTTAATTTCTTCGCTCATTTTAATTTCTCCTTTTTTAATTTATCGAGTTTATACTCCATCGCTCATTATAACACATCATATTTAAAAAGTCAATAAATATACTTAAAAATAAAATCGTTATATATTTAACATTCCATATGTAATAAAACTTGTCAAAAAACTTGACATAACCCTAAAAAAATGGTAAAATAATTTGTTAAGTAAAATTTATTTGGAGGGAAAATGTCTGTTGCTGTAAAACTGATATATAACGTTGCACTGCTCTTTATTATGATGATTCCCGGTGTTCTGATGAAAAAATGCCGCCTTTCCACAGACTCCTTCGGAAAGGGAATTTCGAATCTTGTTCTATACATAGCGCAGCCTGCCCTCACCTTTGTTGCATACCTGCGCTCTTATGATGGAAGAATACTTGTAAACTCTCTTTACGTGTTTATTTTTTCTATAATTCTTCACGGATTGTTCGCCGTTGTTGCGATTAATTTCTTCAAAAAAGCTCCCGATTCTATGCAGCGTATGCTCAGATTTGCTACCGTATTTTCCAACGTAGCGTTTATGGGAATCCCACTTATCGCAGCCGTTCTTGAAGCCGATTATCCCGGCTCTACCGTTTATGCGCTTATATACAGCATCACCTTCAACGTCTTTCTCTGGTCGCTGGGAGTTAAGTTCTGTACCGACGGCAGAGATAAGAACGAAAACGATGTGAACGATTATATTGAAGCCAAGAAAAAGGTCTTTCCGTGGAAAGCGATTACCCACCCCACCACCATTGCCTCGCTGATAGGACTTATCTTTTTCATACTTCCTATCGAGGGTTACGTTCCCGAGCTTGCCGAAGAGGCCTTCGTTATGCTGAAAAATCTTGTCGCGCCCCTCTCAATGCTGGTTATAGGACTCAGGCTTCCCGATATGAGCTTCAAGGGAGTGCTTAAAGACCGGGATATGTATATATTCCTTGTGCTTCGTCATATAGCTTTACCACTTCTGTCACTGGGACTTTTAAAGCTGGTGGGACTTATTACCCCCATTGATCCTGCTGTTGAAATGGTTATTGTAATTCTTGCAGCAGCACCTGCAGCTACCTCGGCAACAATGTTTGCCGAAAAATATGATTGCGATTCGGTTTACGTATCAAGGCTTGTAACCATATCCACACTTCTGTCAATCATCACAATTCCATTAATTTTGCTTTTAGTTTAAACAAGTAGAGGTAAAAATGAATTTTAATAAATACATTCCACTTATAGAACAAAAAATCGGCTACACCTTCAAGGACAAGAGCCTTCTGACGCAAGCGTTTACAAGGTCCAGCTTCTGCAACGAGAATAAAACAAAAGGAAGCAGAGGATATATGTCGAACGAGGTGCTTGAATTTTTTGGTGACAGCGTTCTTTCCACAGCTATCATCAGCATGATGCTTCGCGATAAAACAGAAAGATACGAGCACGGTGTGTATACCAAGCTTCATGAGGGTGACTTTTCCAACATTCGCTCCAAGCTTAGCGATAAGCGTAACCTGTCAAGAAGTATGGAGGCTCTCGGCCTTCAGAAATATCTCAGAATGGGCGAGGGAGACGGTAAGCTTGGTATTGAAAACGAGCCCTCGGTTATGGAGGATTTGTTCGAAAGTATAATCGGTGCAGTGTATATCGACTGTGGTATGGATATCTCACGGGTGATAAACGTGGTTGCCGGCATGCTTGACGTATCGGCATACTTCTCGGGAGAATCGGCTCCTATTCAGAGCTATAAAAATGCCCTTCAGGAGTGGTGTGCAGATAAAAAGCACCGTTTGCCCTCTCCGGTATATAAGACGGTTTCCGAGTCCGGACCCGATCACAAGAGAATTTATGAGCGAGCAGTAATGATAGGCGACAGACTTGTAGCAACAGGCAAGGGTAAAAACCAGAAAATCGCTGACAGTGCTGCAGCAGAAGCTGCTCTTGCAATACTGAAAAAAGAGCATAAAAATGATAATAATGTAAACATTAGTTCACTTTCAACACTTAAAACGCATGCTGTAAAGCACAAGCAGCCCTCTCCGGAGTTCAGAGATTTGGGAGAAACTCCTACATCAACGGTAAACGAAAGAGAGTACATGATAGAATGTCGCTGCATGGGTGCTTCAGCCACTGCAACTGCCAGAAGCAAGCAGGAAGCAAGAGCGCTTGCAGCAGAGAAGGTTCTTTCTATTCTTACAAAAAAGGATACTCCTGCTGTGAAAAAGCATACAAAGAGGGTTGCAAAGCCTATCAAAAAGAGTAGCGAGGGTGCGAAGCATACCAAACCGAAGCACACGGCATCAAAAAGACGTAGTAAGTCGGTAAAAAAAGGAAGCTAACCCCCGATCATTTCATAAAAACAAAAATTTGATTTTTAAGGATTTCAGGTGAAAGCATGAAACAACAATATCTTGAAGGTGGAAGAATCTGCACCTCACACGGAGTTCGTGGTCTTGTAAAGGTTGAGCATCTTTGTGACTCACCAAAGGTACTTCTCTCTGTGAAAAGAATATATTTCAAGGGACGTGACGGCTCGTTTACTGAAAGGACAGTTACATCCTGCTCGGTTATGGGTCAATTTCTTCTTATGGGCATAGACGGTATTTCTGCTCGTGAGGAGGCTATTGCATACCGTGGTAAAATATTTTATCTCAACCGTGAGGATATCCCTCTCGCAAAGGGCGCAATGTTTATTGCAGACATGATCGGACTCCCGGTCGTACATGCCGAGAGTGGTGAAGGTCTTGGTGAAATATCCGAGATAAGCGATATTGCCGGCAGAAGAATTTACACTGTAAAGCATCAGGGACGTGACGTCCTTATTCCCGACGTACCCGAATTTATAAAGGAGATAAGCGAAGAGGGTGGAATGCGTGTTATGCCCATTCCCGGTCTTTTCGATGAGGCAGATGAGGTTTGACGTAATGACCCTGTTTCCGGATATGGTGCGTGGAGTTCTGTCCGAGAGTATAATCGGCAGAGCGCAGAGTGGTGGCCTTATCGAGATAGGTTATCACAATATCCGTGATTTTTCAAAGGACAGGCACAGAAAGACCGACGATACCCCCTACGGTGGCGGTATGGGAATGGTAATGACCTGTCAGCCAATTTACGATTGCTATGAAAATATCCTGAAGGATATTCCAAAAGAAAACAAAAAAAGAGTAATATATATGTCCCCGAAGGGAAGAATGTTCTCCCACGACGTAGCGAAGGAGCTGTCAGAATATGACAACCTTATCTTCCTCTGTGGACACTACGAGGGCGTGGATCAAAGAATTATCGACGAGATTGTTGACGAGGAGATATCTATAGGTGATTACGTGGTTACGGGGGGCGAAATCCCTGCCTGCATTGTAATCGATGCCGTATCCAGACTGATTGACGGTGTTCTTGCCTGCAGCGAATGCTATGAGGGAGAATCGGTAGCATCGGGCATACTGGAATATCCACAGTACACAAAGCCCCGTGAATTCAGGGGCATAGAGGTGCCCGAGATACTTCTTTCGGGCGATCATGCAAAAATCGACAGATGGAGGCTTGAGCAGGCTGTCAGTATCACAAGAGAAAGACGCCCCGATATGCTGGAACGTCATCCCGAAATTGAGGAATCGCTGAAGCCGAAGGAAAAGAAAAAGAGGAGGGTAAAAAATGGCTAAACCGTCTATTATCAAGGCTATATTTGAAAAAGATGACAGAGCCGTAGCGAAGGATTCTTCGCATAAAAAGATATTTTTTACCCGTGAGATAAGTGGATCGGTTACACAAAGACTCAAGAGAATACACTCAAAGAGATTCTTCAGGTTCACACGTGCAATATCCGATATTATCGCCCACATTTCCACAAGAATATACGGAACGGCGATGCTCTGCTTCGGACTTGTCTGTACGCTTATGTATTTCCTGGGCTTATCCTGCGACACAGGAATAATCTCCCCTGTTCTCGGAATTCTGATCGCAGGTCTTTCAATTCCCTTCCTGCTTACCGATAAGCCTCTTCCTATAGTATTACAGGATTTCGGACCTACCGATTTTTTATTCTTTGAATACTTCTGTATGAAGAGACATTCTGCTAGCGAAAGCATCAGAAGCGTCCCTACCTTCGCAGCCATAATTGTGGGGGTTATCCCTGCAATCCTTTCTGCCTTTATTCCAATGTGGCAGATTGTTCTTACTATTTCAATAATCATCTGTATCTATATAGGTATGACCTCACCCGAGTTCATACTGCTGACTTCGCTTTTATGTCTGCCGTATATCAGATTCATTCCCTACTCTGAGCTGATACTCTGCATATCTGTTCTTATTGCGCTTATTTCATTTATCAGAAAAGTGCTTTACGGCCGACGCGTATTTCATCTTGAGCAGTATGATATTATTCTCGGTGTTATGCTTCTGTTTATTCTTATCAGTGGTATTTTCATCAAAGGCTTCGAGTCCTTCGGTGGATCTGTCAGAATGGTGGTTTTAGCCGTTGGATATATTCTCGCCGGAAATATTATCACCAACAGACGTCTTGCAGAGCTTTCGGCAAACTCGATAATAATTTCGGGTGCAATTTCTTCACTTATCTCAATCGGACAGGTTGTTGTCGCGCTGGCAACCCATGGAGTCGAAACGACCCAGGAGCATATAAGCTTTGTTCTCGCCCGTCAGGACGGTATCGCTGTTTATCTTATGATAGCAACCATATTTGCCGTCGGAATGATCGGGCACACGTCACATAAGCTTAAAGGAGCATTTATCACAGCTTCAATACTCTGCCTTATCGCTCTCGTTATCTCGGGCGAGTTCCTTGCAATAGCATCTCTTATACTCGCAGCCGGAGCTTACATTATCATAAAGCACAACAAAGCACCTACACTGCTTCTTCCTCTGCTGCTCTGTGTGACGGTTGCAGTTCTTTTGCTTCCCGATTATATTCTTAACGTGATATTCACCTTCAGCCCCTCGGTTATTTCGGCAGAGGATCTGTTTAATCTGTGGAGAAAATGTCTCGAGCTGATGTCGCGCCATCTTGCCGTAGGTATCGGTATCGGTGCAGAAAGCTTTATGGAGGAGATGACAGCCCTCGGACTTCACGGACACCCCGATTCCTCAAACCTGTTTATTGAGCTGGGGCTTGAAGCGGGAATCATGACTCCGTTATGCTTCGTTATATTGATTATCACCAGGTTAAGACACAGATCAATGCAATATCTGTACGTACGAAATTCTCAGATAGAGATTATTTCAAATCTCAGTGGAGCATGTCTTTTCGGACTTCTGGCATTCGGAATGGTAAACTATATCTGGTCCGATGTGTCGGCATATTATCTGTTCTGGTGCATATTCGGTATCGGAAGCGCATCGCTCAGAGTGGCTAAACGCGATTACGACGACAGAGTCATCTACTATGAAGAGACCAGCGCACTGGACTCCTCGGTTATAGATATTGAAATAGGATAGCTTGCTCCATCGTTTTTAGCTTTGAAAAGGCTTTTTTCTTAATTTTTATTCAAAAAAAGCGA
This sequence comes from Clostridia bacterium, assembly GCA_017463765.1. Taxonomy (GTDB): domain Bacteria; phylum Bacillota; class Clostridia; order Oscillospirales; family CAG-272; genus UBA1740. Next base: position 6,221 of record JAFTON010000056.1, read on the forward strand.
AAATTTGCAATTTATTATTTAAAAAAGGTATTGATTTTTTGATAAATATTTGATATACTTTAAAGGAATAAAGGAATCTAAGGAGAGAAAATATGATTTCTCGTGGTGTAACGATTTGCAACAGCGTAGGTCTTCACGCAAGACCGGCAACCTTCTTCGTACAGAAGGCTAACTCCTACAAGAGCTCTATCTGGATTGAAAAAGAGGATTGCCGTGTTAACGCAAAGAGCCTGCTCGGTGTGCTTTCTCTTGGCATTTCCAAAGGAACTGCCATCACCTTGATTGCTGACGGTGTTGATGAGAATGATGCAGTTGACGGACTTGCAGAGCTTATCGACGGTGCCTTCGGCGAAAAGTAATTGAGTTGCCCTGATAAGACAGTCAGGTTAGCTCCATAAGGGTAACGATTTTCCTTGACTAAGACGGTCTTGGTTCTCGTTGCCCTTTTAATTTGCAAAAAGGAGGAACGGATATGTCGAGAGTACAAAGGCTTCGGGACAAGGCGAATTCTCTGCCGTCCGTCCCCGGAGTTTATATAATGAAGGACGCAGATTCCAACGTTATCTACGTCGGTAAATCAAAAAAGCTTAAAAACAGAGTCACTACCTATTTTACAGGCAACAATCACACGCCAAAAACCTCAAGAATGGTTTCCTTGGTAGAGGATTTTGATTATATAGTTTGCAAGACCGAGATAGAGGCGCTGACACTCGAAAACGTGCTGATAAAAAAGCACATGCCTAAATATAACATTCGCCTTAAGGATTCAAAATCCTATCCGTATATCAAGGTAACCAACGAGGAGTTCCCGAAGCTTTTCGTCACCCGTGACAGAAAAAGTGACAAAGCATCCTATTACGGTCCATATCAGGGCGCATCCTCGGCATATACAGCGCTTGAGGCTGTAATCAAGGTTTTTGCACTTCCCACCTGTAAGAGATCCTTCCCCAAGGATATCGGTAAAGACAGACCTTGCATATACAAGGACATGGGCAGATGTATAGCCCCATGTACAGGAAAGATAGACTCAAAAGAATACCGTGAAAGAATACGTTCAGCCGAGCACGTGCTTGACGGAAATACCGCAGAGGTTCGAGAGCAGCTTCGCACAGAGATGGAGCAGGCTGCCGATATGCTTGAGTTTGAGCGTGCAGCAGCAATACGAGATCAGCTTGCAGCTCTTGAAAGGCTGTCGGAAAAGCAGAAGGTTGTTGCAGACGTTAAGGTAAACCGTGACGTTTTTGCACTTTCCTTCACAGACGGAGTCGGGGCGATGTCACTCTTATCCATTCGTGGTGGCGCGCTGGTTAACAAGAACGTATTTATGCTTTCTGCTGCCGACCCGGTTACACCCGATGAGGCAATATCGCTTATCGCAGCCTATTATGATACGGCAGGAAGTATCCCGAAGGAAATTATGCTTGGCTTTGATGCCGAGGAGGAGGATATATCTCTTCTATCCGAGTATCTGTCGCTTGTTGCAGGCAAAAAGATAGCCGTAAGAGTTCCCGAGAGAGGTGACGGACGTGCACTTTGCAACATGGCAATTGAAAATGCTAAGGAATCGGCAAGACAGTATCGCCTGGAGGGTGAGAGGGAGGACAAAAATATACGTCGCCTTGCAACTCTTCTGAGTCTGCCCGAACCACCCAGGCGAATAGAAGCCTACGATATATCTAATATAGGTAATGAAAACATTGTTGCATCAATGGTGGTGTGGTCGGCAGGAAAGCTTAAAAAGAGCGACTACAGGCTGTTTGCCATCAAAACCACCGACGGTGCAGATGATTACGGCTCTATGCGTGAGGCTCTTACCAGACGTCTGTCTCATATAGGTGACGGCAGCGCATCGCTCGGAGATATTCCCGATCTTATATTGGTTGACGGTGGCGATGCTCACGTTGGTGTAGCAAAATCCGTTCTTGAAGCGCTCTCACTTGAAATCCCCGTGTTCGGAATGGTTAAGGATGATTTCCATAAAACCCGTGCGCTTACGGATGGAAAAAACGAGATTTCAATAGCAAAAGAGTTCGATATGTACGCTTTTATTTACAATTTACAGGAAGAATCGCACAGATTTGCTGTAAAATCCTCACAGAGAGGGAAAATAAAAACAATGACTCATTCCTCTCTCGAGAAGATCGAAGGTATCGGTCCCAAAAAGGCGAAGGCGCTGCTTTCTGCAATGCCTCTTGCAAAAATCAGGAATGCAAGCGCAGAGGAGCTCTGTGCTGTCAAGGGGATTGGTATGGCAGATGCAGAGAGAATTGTAGAGTATTTTAAGGAAAAAAGGGGTAAGAAAAAATGATGAGAATAATTACAGGTACTGCAAAGGGTAAAAAGCTTGTCAGCCTTGAGGGTGATGCAACAAGACCTACCTCCGAAAGAATAAAAGAGGCTATATTCTCCTCTATACAGTTCGACGTAGAGGGCAGGCGTGTGCTTGATCTTTTTGCAGGCTCGGGTCAGATGGGACTTGAGGCGCTCTCCAGAGGTGCGTCAAAGGCTACATTTATTGATCTTTCGCGCGAGGCGATGGAGATTGTTAAGCAAAATGCAAGAACCACCGGCTTCTTCGACGTCAGCCACTTTCTTGTAAGCAATTGGCGTAATTATATCAGAAAGGCCTCCGGCAGAGAGCAGTATGATCTTGTTTTCATCGATCCTCCATATGCTATGGAGTGCTGCGCAGATGCAGCAGCATATCTTGTTGAAAAGGAGCTTATTATTCCCGGTGCGATAGTTGTGCTCGAATCAGGCGAGGAGGAGATCCACATGGACGACGAAAGACTCTCGGGCTACAGGGTAATAAAATCCACCCACTACGGCAAGAAAACCTTTGTAAACATTCTCTTTTTCGAGGGTGAGGAGGCAGAACAGTGAGTGTTATTCTCCCGGGCAGCTATGATCCCGTCACCAAGGGACATCTTGACATTATCCGACGCGCAGCCGAAAAGTATGACGAGGTTTACGTAGTCGTTTTCACCAATCCGAAGAAGGAATATATGTTCTCTGTTGAGGACAGAGTTCGTATGTTAATGCTGGCAACCGACGATCTTGATAACGTGCTCGTCAGCTATTCAAACGGCCTTGTTATCGACTATATGACCGATCACGAGATATCCAAGATCATCAAGGGCTATCGCACAGAGGAGGATCTTGAATGGGAGCGAGAGCAGGCAGAATGGAACTATGAGCACGGCAGATATGAGACCGAGCTCTGGAAATGCCGTGACGGACTCGAGGATGTCAGCTCCACTGCTGCAAGAGAGGCGATTATGGAAAACGAGCCACTTGATATGCTTCCCGAAAAGGTGGTTGAGTATATAGAGAATACGGCAAATGAAAAAATAAAGAAAATCGACGAAAAAATCAGGAAGGCACTTAACGCTACGGATATTGCTCCAAGGTTGAAAATCAATCAGTTTTCCCTTACGCCGTGCAGGCTTGGTGTGCCACAGGCAGTCACAGCTGTAAATTATGGAGGCGAGGGAAAAGGATTAACCATTTATTTTATCGGTGATTATGTAGAAAGTGGAGACGTTACCTTTGATGATGTTACTTTTATTCACCACTATAGAGATGGAAAATTTACAGAAAACCAAATTTCTCTTGAAAAGACAATGCTTTCTGACGGTAGCTTGACATATTGCTATAAGGATGACGATTTTCTTATTTCTCCCTACAAGGCATCCACCATGAAGGAAAGTCAGGAATGCTTTGGAATCAGATTTAAACCAAATGGCAACACTAGGAAGTTTTTAGATATAACAGTAGTGATTGCTCCCAACGAAAACTTCGTTGACGGGCAGTGCTGCTGGTATGTTTGGGCGCACTATCCATCTAAGCGTCGGTTTGTTGAAGAAAGAAACAGAGAAAGGTTTGAACATTTACCTGAGGAAATTGCGAAAAGATTTATAATTAATCCTGAGGATTTTGATTTGGATTAAATAATCCATGGTAAAAAGCAAATAATAAAATGGCTGTCCCTATTCACATTGAGGACAGCCTAAAATTTTTTAAAAAAACTATTGACTTTTGAAAAGCATTATGATATAATAGCAAAGCGAGGTTTGACGAAAGTCTATGGCGGATTAGCTCAGTTGGCTAGAGCGTCCGGTTCATACCCGGCAGGTCGTTGGTTCAAATCCGACATCCGCTACCATACCTCGGCCCGTTGGTCAAGCGGTTAAGA
>JAFTON010000057.1 GCA_017463765.1 Clostridia bacterium
AGCCTAAGCTGTTCGATCTTGGCAGAGGCGTTTACACCGGTCAGAACGGTTTCTGCTATCTGACAGAAGACGACATCGCGGCAGGTAAGACCTACGAGGACGGCAGAAGCATTATTTATGCTATTGCACAGGGTAAGGACGCAGGTACTGCACAGAACTACACTGCAGGCTGGGCGCACAACTTTGCAATTCCTCTTGAGCTCTGGCTCTCCGACGACGGCACCGAGGTTATCCGTGAGCCTGTCAAGGAGATAGAAAGCTTAAGAATTGAGGAGCTTTACTCCTACAGTGGCGATGGTAAGACAGCCGATGAGGTTAACAGCGAGATTTCTGATATCCGTGGCGATATGCTCGAGATCAGAGCGAAGATTACTCTTGCTCCCACAGCACCCGAATACTCGGGAGGCTTCTTCGTAAGATATAATCCCAACGTTGTTGACGGCAAGACCGAGAGAAGCGAGATCAGATTCTTCAACGGTGGCGTCCTGGTTGAGAGAAACCAGTCCTCACTGCTCGATTACGTAAACCGTCAGCCCAGCCATACCTGGGGTCGTGTTAAGAACGAATATGAAGTAACTATTCTTATAGACCGTTCTATGCTGGAGGTTTACGTTGACGGAGTTATCAGCTTCACAACGAGAATTTATCCTAAGTACGGCGACTCTGATTACTTAAGAGTCTTTGATAACAATGCAAACATTAAATTCACCGAGCTTCACATTTACCGTATGGGCAGTGCTTACAGCGATACCGTAACACCTCCTTACTACGGCAATATGGGAAATCTTGGTGACTAAAAGGGAGGCCATATGCGTAAAATAACAGTTTCAATTTTAAGCATTTTATGTTTGGTATTTTTATGTATTGGCTTAGCCGGCTGTAAGTGGATTAAGTTACCCGGTTCCGGTCCCGATCCCCAGCCCCAGCCCGACGAGAATGAAGTCAAGACACTTATAAACGGTGGATTTGAATCGGCTGATCTGTCGGGTTGGACGGTTGAGTACGGAAATGCTTTCAACAATGACTGCGTTTCCTCTCAGAAGACCTTTATGTTTGAGAATGATGCAAACAACAATATTCTCTCGATCAACCAGACCGGCAACTGGTATCTTACCGGTAAGGGCTATCACGGCAAGTACTCCGGTGCAAGAACCGGTGCTATCCGTTCGTCGGTCTTTACTGTTCCCGAGGACGGTACCGTAAGCCTTAAGCTTGCAGGTGGTGCTCTCAGAGTTGGTAAGGGTACCGATGCACCCGAGAAGGCAAAGGAAAGACTTTGCTTCGTTGGCTTCTACCTTGCAGAAAACGATAAGATGATCGCAATGCAGACCAACGAATACTTCCACGAGCATACCGAGGAATACATTATTCCCGAAAGATATGCTGCAGGCGTATATAATACCGATAACTTCTATGAGTATTACCTTGACCTGTCGGAATATGCCGGCAAGGAGGTTTACATCAGGATCGTAGATAACGATGAAAGCTATTACTACGGTTATCTTGCAGTAGACGATATCAGAATCGGTGACGGCGTTGCACCTCAGACCGAGGGTGGCTTCTTCACTAAGGTGATTGATTATGCTACCGAGGCTACTGCTCCCTCAATTTACGAGATTGCAAACGGTGGCTTTGAGCTTGGCTCTCTTGCAGGCTGGACAGTCGTTGAGGGTGATGCCTTCTCCAACGAGGGCGTAAATACCGAAAGCGTATGGTGGAATGAAAACATTCCTTATTCCCGTGACGGTGATTATCATTACGGAAAGTACATGCCCTCTGCAACAGGCGTTATGCGTTCCTCCGAATTCGTTCTCGGTGGTTCGGGCTACATTACCTATAAGCTCGGTGGCTGTTCGGATAACAGCAAAACATACTTAAGATTTATGGTAGTGCAGGGCGACGAGGCTGTTGAGGTTGCAAGATATTCCAACTTCAAGTTCTGGAACTATCAGTTCCCCTACGTTCAGAACGGTATGCGCCTTCTGAATATGGTTCAGTACTATGCCGATCTTTCCAAGTACATCGGCGAGACAATGTATATCGAGGTTGTAGATACCAACTCCTCCAGTGATGAGCTTGGCTGTATCACTCTTGATAGCGTTCAGACCTATTGGGAAGAGAAGCCCAACTGGATAGACAGTGAGTCCTTCTTCGCTAAGTATGAGTCGGATATCATGATTGAAAACGAATTCCAGATTACAAACGGTGGATTTGAAACCGGTACTCTTGAGGGCTGGACCTTAGAGGGTGAAAAGATCGGTCAGGTAACCAATGCTTCGGGCTGGTGGAACGAGAACCTTCCTTATAATAAGAAGGGTGCATATCTGTTCTCTGGTATCGTAGATGAGGGTGCAGGCGTGCTTGAGTCCTATAAGGGTACTCTGACAAGCTCGGCGTTCACCGTTGGCGGCAGTGGATACATCTCCTTCCTTCTCGGTGGTGGTGGAAATCCCCTCGAGTGCTATATTTCTATCATTGATGCCGAAAGTGGCGAGGAGCTTGCACGCTATGCTAACAGACTCTTCAACGATAAGGGCATTGGAATTATCAATAACGGAAGTAACCTTGCAAACATGGTTTGGTACAAGGCAGACCTCTCCGAGTTTATGGGCAGAAGCCTTAAGATTCGCGTAGTAGATAATGCTACTGCAGGCTGGGGTCTTATCACCGTAGACAGCTTCGTGACCTACTATAAGGATATGTCTGTAGTTCCTTCCAAGGCAAATCTTGCAGTAGACATCAAGCCCCAGCCCCTTCCTGATACCGTTCTCGGTGAGAATGATCCCTACCAGGTGCTTAACGGCGACTTTGAGTCGGGCGATCTTGAGGGCTGGACACTCGGTGGAGATGCAATCGGCTACGTATCCGAGCAGGAAGTATTCTGGAAGAATGCCGACAAGCCTTATAACAAGGACGGCAGATTCCTCTTCACAGGTATTGAGGACGTTATGGGCTCTATGGAGGCAGCACACGGCACTCTTACAAGCTCTAAATTCATTATCGGTGGCTGTGGATATATCACCTTCAAGCTTGGTGGTGGCTACAATCCCGAATGCTATATCGAGATCGTTGACGCATCCACAAATGTAGCAATTGCAAAATATCATAACGATAATGCAGACCATAACGAAGGACGTATGTTCCAGTTTAAGGCTGATCTTACCCAGTTTATGGGAAGAGAAGTTTACATCAGAGTGGTAGATAACGCATCTAACGCATGGGGTTGCCTTGCAGTAGACAGCTTTATCACTCATTATGAATCAGCAGATGAAATTCCCGAAGCAACACTTATTGACAATAAGCTTAACTAATTATTACGATTGAAAAATTCAATTAATATAAGGAGAGCAAAAAAATGAAAAAATTATTTCTGTCATTAACCTTTGTATTATTGGTTTGTGCACTTTTATCCGTGCTTTCAGGCTGTACACTTCTCGGTGCGCTTGTTGGAGGAGAAGACCATACCCATAACTACACCTATGAAATCACCAAATCTCCCTCTTGTTCTGAAGAGGGAGAGAAGACCTACACCTGCTCCTGTGGTGACAGCTACACCGAGGCTATCAACAAGATGGCTCACACCACTGTAGAGATTCCTGCTGCAGCACCCACTTGTACCAAGGACGGTAATACTGCAGGTAAGCAGTGCTCGATCTGCGAGGAGTACGTTATAGTTCCCGAGACAATTCCTGCACTTGGTCACGTTGAGATGGAGCCCGTAACCGAAAATCAGGTTGACGCTACCTGCTCTGCAGAAGGCTCTTACGACATCGTGGTTTACTGCTCCACCTGTAACAAGGCGATTACCACAGATACCGTGACTATCGAGAAGCTCGCTCACACTGAGGCTATCGACGAGGCAGTTGATCCCACCTGTACCGAGGACGGTAAGACCGAGGGTAAGCACTGCTCTGTATGTAACGAGGTTCTTGTAGCTCAGGAAACCGTTCCCGCAAACGGACATAAGTATTCCGAGGAATGGAAGAAGGACGATACTCAGCACTGGCACGAATGCCACTGTGGAGATAAGGCTGATCTTGCAGAGCATAGCTTTGAGAACGCATCTGATGCAGTATGTGATTGTGGTTTCACAAGAAGCGTAGCTCCCACCTTGACTCAGAATGAGGTTGTTAAGGAGCACGATCTGTTCGATCTTGCAAGCAAGGAAAGTCTTGTTATTGACTTTGCACAGAACGTAAACAATTCCGGAAATCTCGAGCTCAAGTATTCCGTAAAGCGTGGTGAAGAGGATCTTACTCTTGACGGTGCTATTTACACTCTCACACTTGGCAGCTATGGCGATGAGTTCTCTTATGAAACCTACACCGTAACCGTTTCTTACACCGTTAACGGTGAGGAGCAGTCTGTTCAGTACACCTATAAGCTTGGTCTCAAGGATACAAGCGCATACAGAGTTGCAAACGGCAACTTTGAAAAGGGCCTTGAGGGTTGGATTATCAATAACTCCAATGAGGTTCCCTTTGGCGCTATCACAAATGCAGATAAGTTCTGGGGACAGGGCTTCCCCATGCACAACGTAGGTAACTACTTCTCCGGCGTAGCAGATGGTGCTGCAGAGGCTTCTCAGGGTACTCTTGCATCTCCTTACTTTACCGTAAAGAGCAATTATGCTACCTTTATGCTCGGTGCAGCAAAGAGCGCTAACGTATATATCACTATCGAGAATGAAGAAGGCAAGGTATTGGCACTTTATCGCAATACCAAGTTCGCAGATCTTCCCAATGACCGTGAATACAGCCTTGATGAATATATGGCAATGATCGGTGATACCGTATTTGCTCTTAACTTTGTAACCTACAAGGTTGATATCTCTGCATACGCAGGTCAGAAGATCAGATTCGTTGTTCACGACCACGCATCCTCCGATTTTGGTTTTGCATGCTTCGATGAGCTTAACACCTACTACGTATCTGACGATGAGATTCCCGCAAACGCAGTTCTTGCTGAGAACCTCCTTGCAAACAAGGAAGCTCTTAATGCAGAGCTTGCTCTTGAAATCACAGAGCAGGGTGACTTTACTGCAGAGTCCTATGAGGCATATGCAGCAAAGCTTGCTGAGGCAAAGGCACTCGTTAACGATATTGCAGTTACTCAGGCAACCGTTAATAAGATTACCGAGGAGCTCGGCGCGCTTCGTCTTGCACTTGCAGTAAGACCTATCGTAGAGATTGAGGGCGCAAACAAGTCCTTCAACATCATTTCCGGTAATAATAAGGAAATCAATCTTTCCGATTACGTTAACGTAAACGGACTTAGTGGTATTACATACGTGATCTCGGGTGACGAATCTGTAGTTCTCAGCGATGTTGTTGACGGTAAGTTCACCATCACTGCAGGTGTTGTAAATCAGGCAACAGTTGCTAACGTAAAAATCGCTGTTTGCTATAAGGGCGAAGAGAAGCTTGCAGTAAATCTTTCCGTTCAGATCACTAACGACCTTGCACCTACCGTATTCAACGAGGAGGTTGTCAAGGAATACGATATCTTTGATCTTGAAAATAAGAACAACATTACTATCGATCTTTCGGAGAACGTAGACAACGCCGGCAATCTTGCTCTCAGCTACTCTGTAGCAGGCACTACTCTTGACGGTTCTCTTTACACATTTAATTTCGGTACCTACACCGACGTTGTTAGTTATGAAAGCATCACCGTAACAGTTTCGTACGTTGCAAACGGTGAGGAGCAGTCCATCAGCTACATATACAAGCTTGCTATGAAGGACAGCACTGCAAACAGACTTGTAAACGGTGACTTTGAGAACGGTCTTGAGGGCTGGACTCAGGTTGGTAACATCGGTGGAATCAGCTCCGATAAGACCTATTGGAATGAAGGCATCGAATTCGGCATGGACGGCAACAATATGTTCTCTGCATACGCACCCGGTGCAGCAGAGGCTGCAGTTGGCACTCTTACTTCCTCCACCTTCAAGGTTGGTGGCTCGGGCTACGTAACCTTTAAGATTGGCGCAATGAGAGACGGCAACTACGTTTACGTTGACGTTGTTGATGCAAGCACAAAGCAGATTCTTGCCCGTTACTACAACGGTCTCTGGGTAGAGGAAAATCTTAGTGGATGTAAGCTTGTTGCATATAAGGCAGACCTCTCCGCCTTCGCAGGCAAGGAAGTATTCTTCCGTATCAGCGATAACGCAGACAGTGGCTACGGTCTCTTCTTCGCAGACAGCTTCGTAACCTATTATGCGAGTGAGCCCGAGGGCTTTAACGTTGCAACTCCCGTAGGCTATGAGATCTCCGGTACTATTTACGACGTATTCAACGGTGGCTTTGAGATGGGCGACAACCAGGGCTGGTGGAATGCAGGCGAGCCCGGTAAGGTTACCGGTGCAGATGCATTCTTCAGTGGTGTTGCTTACGGCAAGGACGGCAACTTCCTTTACAGTGGTGTAGAGGACTTCCA
>JAFTON010000001.1 GCA_017463765.1 Clostridia bacterium
GAAGGAAGCTTGCCCTCCGGAACAACCTTGCCAACAAGATTATAAATAAGAAGTCCCTCTGCACCCTGAGGATAGAGCGAAGGAAGAACAGCAATCTCAACCTTAGCATCACCCTTGAATGCCTCACGCATCTTCTCGATAGCAACGGGCTTATTCTCCTCTACGGCAATAATGATCTTCTGAGGACCGGGAATGTACTTTTCGATAATCTGAACACCGCGGACAACGTAATCGGTACCGTCGATCATAGTACGGTTATCAATAGTGATATAAGGCTCACATTCTGCAGCATTAACAATAATGGTATCAATGTTCTTGCTGATAGCGTTCTCAAGCTTGTTTGCAGTGGGAAATCCTGCACCACCAAGACCGACAAGACCACTCTCACGGATAGCCTGACAAAGCTCCTCGGAGTTAGTTACGGTGGGGGGTGTGATACCCGGATCAAGAGTCATCTCACCGTCAGATTCGATGGTGATAGCCTGACAGGTATTACCGTTGGCAAGAAGGAAATCGCCAATCTTCTTTACTGTACCCGAAACGGGCGAGTGGATAGCTGCGCTGATCTTTCCGTCAGCCTCAGCAACCTTAGTTCCCACACAAACCTTATCGTTAACCTTAACGACAGGAATAGCAGGCGCGCCAATGTACTGTGACATCGGAAGAATTACAGTACTCGGGGTAGGAATTCTAGAGTCCTTCATATCGGCGGTATGCTTTCTGTGAGGAATTTTCAATTTTCCTAATTTAAACATTCGCTTTCTCTCCATTCTGCCGCAAAGCGGCGTTTTGCGTTTTTATGCAATTTTTGATAAAAAAATAACAAAAATATTTATATTATTGCATCTTTTTAATAATAGCACAACAAATAAAAAAAGTCAAGTGCAGATAATGACAAATTAAGCGTTTATTAACTGTAAATGCTGTCAATAATGCATTTATTTATCAAATAACAACTTTTTTAAAAAAAGAAAATGCGCAGAGACTGAACTCTGCGCACTTAAAAAATTATGCAAAAAGCTGTGCGAAAATATCCCCGAAAGCAATTCCGGTGACAGCAAAAACAACGCCGAAAATTGCGATGATAAGTGCTGCAAGCGAAAGCTTATCGAAATAACCGAGATTAACACGGGAAATCACTGCGGCACCCACGGATAAAAGTCCCAGAATAAGACCAACCCAGGAGAAATAAGTAAGAAGCACCGAAAGACAAGCGAGAACAAGAGAAACAAGCGACCAGGTTCGTCTTTGCTTCTTATCGGTAATAACCTTCTTATACACGTATTCGGCTTCCTCGCCCGACTCTGAGGTAGACTTAGGCTCTTCGCTGAATTCCTTACTCATAATAAATCCCTCCTTTTACCTTTTCATACTATTTTAACATATTTTTTCAAAATAATCAATGCTTTAGGGAAAAAAGTTGTTTTTTGTTTTATTTTCAGATAAAAATTGTTTATGAATAAGAATCTCATTTTCATCAAATAATGATAGAAAAAGCTTGTTTTTATCAATTAATGTAAAATATAGTTTGCATATTTGGAGAAAAAATGGATTCAAAGGCTAAAAAACAACTGATTAAAAAGCACTCACCAAGTACAACAATTTTAAAAAATTCCATTATGGCTTTTATCTTCGGAGGTGGAATTTGTGTTATCGGACAGCTGCTTTCGGAGCTTTACAGCTACTTTGGCTGCGATGAAAAAACCTGTGGTATTCTTGTCACGGTAACCCTGATTTTTATTGCTGCGCTTCTCACAGGACTCGGAATATTCGACAAAATTGCACGTCATGCAGGAGCAGGTACTCTCGTCCCGGTAACAGGCTTTTCAAACGCCGTTGTAAGTCAGGCTATGGACGCAAAAAGTGAAGGTTACGTAATGGGAGTCGGTGCAAAGATATACACCGTTGCAGGCCCCGTTATACTTTACGGTCTGCTTTCGGGAGTGATATACGGATTGATTTACTATATTTACCGTACCGTTGAGCAAATGATCTGAGGAAGGATTAACACAAGAAAATGAAAAACAGAATTACCAAGCTGAAAACGCCGATACACTTCAGAAGCTGGGCATCGGTTGGAGGATATGAGGAACGACGTGGTCCACTGGGTGACAAATTCGATTTCTGCGATACGTCGGATAAATTCGGACAAAAGACCTGGGAAATCGCAGAGGCTGAAATGGGAAGAATAGCACTTAATACCTCGCTGTCAAAGGTAGGGCTGTCGCATACCGATCTTGAGCTTCTGGTTGCCGGAGATCTGCAAAATCAATGTGTTGCTTCATCCACGGGACTGTCAAGCTTCGGTATTCCCTTCCTGGGTGTTTACGGTGCATGCTCTACCTGTACTGAATCTATAATGATGCTTTCATCCTTCATTGATTCCTCCGACAATATGAAGATAGGAGCAGCCCTTACAACCTCCCACAACTCTGCTGCAGAAAGGCAGTTCAGAACGCCTGTGGAATACGGTGGTCAAAGAGCTCCCACTGCTCAGTGGACATCTACCGCCGCGGGGGCTTTTCTGCTCGAGAGAGGAAGGGGAGACGTTATGATAACCGAATATATGCCGGGTAGAATTATCGACGGCTCTACGGCTGACGGTACAAATATGGGTGGCGCTATGGCATTCTCGGCATTTGACAGTATCACGGCATATTTTGAAGAGTCGGGCGAGGATATTCACAACATTGACTATATCGTGACGGGAGACTTGGGTAAGGTTGGCTCGGATATTCTCAAAGAGCTGCTTTCAAAGGAGCTGCCGGGTGCTGAAAGACTCCACACCGATTGTGGCCTGCTTCTGTACGATATGAAAAATCAGGATGCGCACAGTGGTGCGTCAGGCTGTGGAACCTCGGCGTCGGTGTTGGCATGTCACTTCCTGCCTATGCTTGCAGATGGGAAATTACGTCGGATATTATTTCTCTCCACAGGCGCGCTTATGAGCCCGTCAAGTCTTTTGCAGGGTGAAAATATATACGGAATTGCTCCACTGATAAGGTTGGAGTCGGGAAAGGAGAATTGATTATGAGTATTCCACAGCAGCTTATTCTCACCTTTATTTCGGGTGGCATTATTTGCGTTATTGCTCAGCTTCTCATAGACCTTACAAGGCTTACCCCTGCGAGAATACTGGTGCTTTACGTTTCTCTTGGCGTTCTGATTTTTGCCGTAGGAGCATTCGAGCCGATGCAGAAAATATTCGGCGCCGGAGTCAGCGTCCCTCTCATAGGCTTTGGCGCAAATATTGCAAAAGGAGTGCGTGAGGCAGTGGATAAAGATGGGCTTATCGGCGTGCTGACGGGTGGTCTTACCTCCTCGGCTGCAGGTATAACGTCAGCACTTCTTTTCGGTCTTTTCGCCTCATTTTTATTCAAAACAAAGTCAAAGCGAATGTAAACAAAACTTTAAAACTATCCATCATGTCTATGTAAATATTTTTTTACAGTTCATCTTGATTTTTTTATTTATATATGTTATAATATAATGTAATAATTAATATGTACGTAAAATAAAGAAAGGAAATCAAGATGAACGAGCTTTATGAAATATCAATGGCAATGAAGGAAGAGCTACGCGCAAGACTCGGCTCTCCACAGTCCTCGTTCGACCTCTGGTTCGGAGAATTCAATCTCACCTCTCTTGATGAGAGCCGTGCAGTTTTTTCCACTCCCACGAAGCTGAGAAAACAGATACTCTCCACCAGATACATATCACTGATTCGCGAGGTGTTTACCGACGTTATCGGCTTCCCGGTTGAGATTGAAATTTATTCTCTTGATGAGGATTCCGGATTTACGCCCGGTGCACAGACTCCTGCTGAAAATATGGATAAGTACTTTGAGAGAGAGTCTCTCGAAAAGAGTGAGCGCAAGGAGAAGAAAATTGAGGAGATTCTTAATACGGCGTCAACCGATAAGAAATCTCTGCTTGATGAATATACCTTCGAAAACTTTATAGAGGGTGAATCGAATAAGTTTGCCAAGGCTGTCTGCTATGCCGTAGCAAATGATATTACCTACTGCAATCCTCTCTTCCTATACGGTCACTCGGGACTTGGCAAGACCCATCTTCTTTATGCGATTATGAACCATATGAAGAAGAAGGACCCGAATCTTAAGATCGTATACAAAAAGAGCGAAACATTTATCAATGAGCTTATCGATGCTATATCCAACCACTCCACCTCGGAGTTTAAGGAAAAATACCGTTCTGCCGACGTGTTGATGATAGACGATATTCAGTTTATCGCAGGTAAGGAATCCACACAGGAGGAGTTCTTCCACACCTTCTCGGCACTGTATGAGGCAGAGAAGCTGATTATTCTTACCTCCGACCGTCCTCCAAAGGAGATCAATCCTCTTATGGACAGACTCCGTACCAGATTCGAGTGGGGACTTATCGCAGATATCCAACCTCCCTCATTCGAGCTCAGGACGGCGATTATCAAGAAAAAGTCTGAGGATATGGGTCTGAATATCTCAGCGCAGCTTATCGACTATATCGCCGAGCGTCTTAACAACAATATAAGACAGATAGAAGGTATATTGAAGAAGCTTTATGCTATTCACTCCTTCTCGGGTATCGAGATCACAAAAGAAGCTATCGACAACGTTATCTCAATCGTCGATCCGGGTAATATTCCCAACGATGCTATGGTTGAGAAGATCCTGCTTCACGTCAGCAAGAAATACGGTGTGCCAATCGATGACATCAAGTCAAAGAAAAAGACAGACAGCATTGCAAACGCAAGACACGTATCAATTTATATAATCAGAAAGCTTACCGACCTTTCCCTTAAGGAGATCGGAAAGATATTCGGCAGAGATCACTCTACGGTAATCTCATCTATCAATAAGATTGAGCTGAATATCAGGACTGTCAAGAACTACGAGGGTGAGATTAACCTTCTTATGAAAGAAATCAAGGGTAATTGATTTTCAAGATAAAAATGTGGAAATGTGGAAGGAATGCCGTTGATGCAATATTGATCTGAGGTGTGAAAAACTGTCGTAAACTCCACCAATTTTCATCCAAAGGTTCTTCTATATCCGATGTTGATAAAAAAACGGTGAAAAAGCCTTATTTATCAAGAGAATCCGGAGTTTTCAACATTGCCCACACCCCCTACTACAACCACACCTACCAATATATTAAAAAACATTCACTCTATTCTTCGACCAACAGGTCGGAGGGAAAGGAAAAATATGAGATTCACAGTTTCAAAATCAGCTTTTATAAATAAACTCACTCCCGCTATGGGTACCGTCTCGAATAAAGGAACTATTACAGCGATTGAGGGTGTTCTTCTTGAAACAGTTGAGGACGGAAAAATAAGAATATCTACATACGATATGACTAAAGGCGTGCGTGCGACGCTTGAAGCAATTTCTATTGAGCGCGAGGGTAAATATATTATCAATGCGCAGCGTCTGTACCAGACCGTACGTGTTATGCCCGAGGACGAGGTTGTTATCGACGTAAACGATAAGCTTAACTGTACCGTTTCCAGTGGCAAGGCTTCATTCTCAATGTTCGCTATGAGAGGTGAGGAATTCCCTAACCTTCCCGAGCTTTCGGGAGATCGTGGATTTATAATCTCTTCTGAAAAAATCCGTCTTATGATAAGCAAGGTTGCTCATTCTATCGCAGAGGTAGACAACAGACCTATGCTCTGTGGAGCATTCTTCAAGATAACCAGTGGCAATCTTGAGGTTGTATCCTGTGACAGCTATACTCTGTCACGCTGCTCGGTAAAGTGCGACATTACTTCTCTCTTTGCAGAAAATGATCTTGAATTCTCCTTTATTATTCCGGGTCATGCTCTCGGCGAGCTTTCGAAAAACCTGGCAGACGGTGACGAGGAGAACGTTGAGTTCTATATTGCGAGAAAGCATGCGATAATCAAGAAGGGCGACAGCATATTCTTCACCAGAACCATAGACAGCGAATATATCGACTATAACAGAATTACACCTAAAGATAATGACATTGTGGTTATCGTAGACAGAGAGAGATTCCTTGACGGTCTTGAAAGAGCAAATATCGTTGCAGACGAGAAGATCAAGGGCAGCACAAGAAGCTACGTTAAGCTTACCACAGACGATCAGTTTATCTCCATCACCTCTTCATCGGTAAACGGACGCGTATCAGACGAGATGGAATGCGTACACGAGGGACGTGAGATCGAGATCGGCTTCAACTGCCGTTACCTTATCAATTCGGTTAAGGTTGCCGAGGGCGAGAATATCAAGATCACCCTTAAGAGTCCTACTCAGGCTATCACTATCGAGCCTGCAGAAGAGGATGACGAATTCAAATACTTCTATATGATTCTTCCCGTAAGAATGAACGAACAGAAATGATTATAAAAAGATTCAGGGCGGAGAATTTCCGTAATATCGAAAAATGCGATATAGAATTTTCCCCCGGAGTCAATCTTCTTTATGGCAAGAATGCTCAGGGCAAGACAAACGTGGTTGAAGGAATATATTATTTCTCACGTGGCAAGTCCTTCAGAGGACGTGAGGATAAGGAGCTGGTTCGATTCGGTGAAGCAGGCTTTCGCATAAAGCTTGACTTTGCCTCCGAAACCGGTGAGGAGAGCCTGGAATACGCTATGTTTGGCAAGGAGCGCTTGCGTAAGAAGAACGACTATAAAATAACTAAAGTAACCGAGATGATAGGCAGCTTCAAGGCAGTGCTTTTCTATCCCGACGATCTTGGGCTTGTAAAGGACGGACCCGAGGAGCGAAGAGGCTTTCTTAACGTAGCTGCAGCAGCATGCTACGCGCCGTATATCAGATACTATTCGGATTATAAAAAAGCACTTGAAAACCGTAACTGCATATTGAAGATGATGCAGAAGGGGTTGCCGGTTGACTATCGTGAGCTTGAATCCTGGTCTGATTCGGTGGCTGAATATGCTTCGCATATTTATTTGTTCCGTGAGGATTATATAAAACGGCTTACCGTCTACGCAGGAAAAATACTGGGTGAGATTTCCGACGGTGGAGAGGAGCTTACTTTAAGCTATGAGAGCTCCGTTGCCTCGGGTATACAGGACAGACTGACGGTTAAAGAGGAGTATAAGAAAATACTTACTTCCTCCATCGACCGTGAGATTGCTGCAGGCGTTACGCTTTTCGGCCCACACAGAGATGATCTGGATATACGTATAAACGGAAAGAGCGCGAGAAGCTTTGCTTCTCAGGGACAACAGAGGTCTATAGTGCTGGCGCTTAAGCTTTCGGAGGGCGAGGTTATAAAGGAGATATGTGGCGAGTATCCCGTATTTCTCTTTGACGACGTATTAAGCGAGCTTGACGAGAGACGAAGAAAATACGTGCTCTCGGAGATAGGCGACCGTCAGATTATCATAACCTGCTGCGACAGAAACGAGTGTGTCGGCTTTACCGATAACGAAATCGAGGTTTCGGGAGGTAAATATGTATCTTCATATAGGTAATAAAAAAAGCGTTAAGAAAAAAGAAATAATAGGCATTTTCGACCTTGACACAGCTACGGTCACCAAGACGGGAAAGGACTTTATTAACAGGCTTCAGCGTTCAGGTGCCGTAGAATACGATGATGATGATCTTCCAAGATCCTTCGTTCTGGTGGTTGAGGATGGAAAAAGCAAGGTAAGACTCTCGAGAATTTCATCAAAGGGACTTCTCGCAAGAGTAAACGAAGAAACAGACGAATAAAACAAGATTAGAAAATAAAGCTTTTGAAAGGCAAAAGACAAGATATGGCAAATCAGGTAGAAACCAAGGGCTACGACGATAGTCAAATACAGGTGCTTGAAGGTCTTGAGGCAGTAAGAAAACGCCCGGGTATGTACATTGGTACAACCTCAATCAGAGGACTTCACCATCTGGTATACGAGATCGTAGACAACTCAATAGACGAGGCGCTGGCAGGCGAGTGTGATTACATCAAGATCACGATCTGGCCCGACAACAGCGTTTCTGTAGAGGATGACGGACGAGGAATTCCCTCGGGTATGAACGAAAAGCTGGGGCTTCCCACCCTTGAGGTTGTTTATACCGTCCTTCATGCAGGAGGTAAATTCGGTGGCGAAGGCTACAAGATCGCAGGTGGTCTGCACGGTGTAGGTGCGTCGGTAGTAAACGCTCTGTCCGAATGGGTAGAGGTAGAGAATTGCCGTGACGGCAAGAGATATACCGAGAGATTCGAGAAGGGCGCAGTTGCACGTCCATTCAAGTGTGAGGGTGATTCAAACGGCAGACACGGTCTGTACGTTCGATTTAAGCCCGACCCCGAGATATTCGAGGAAACAGTGTTTGACTACAATATCCTTCTCACAAGAATGAGAGAGCAGGCGTTCCTTAACGCAGGTGTAAAGATCATTCTTACCGACACCAGAGAGGGATGCGAACGCGAGGAAATCCTTCATTACGAGGGTGGTATTATTTCCTTCGTTGAATATCTTAATAACGAAAAGCGCGGAGCACCAATACATAACGACGTAATTTATATGAAGGGCGAGCATGATGACTCTATTGCAGAGGTCGCTATGCAGTATAACGACAGCTATAACGAGACTATCATATCCTTCGCAAACAATATGTCTACCATTGAAGGTGGTACTCATGAGACAGGCTTCAAAACTGCGCTTACCAGAGCGATAAATAATTACGCGAGAAAAATCGGCGTTATTAAAGGTGATGATAAGGGTCTTTCGGGCGAGGACGTTCGTGAGGGCCTTGTTGCGATAATCTCGGTTAAGCTTACCGATGCCCAGTTTGAGTCACAGACTAAGGCAAAGCTCGGAAACAGTGAGATCAGAACTCTGGTTGACTCTATAGTGGACAAAAAGCTTGAGGAATACTTTGATGAAAATCCGTCTCAGGCTAAGATAATAATTGAAAAGGCGATGGCTGCCAGCCGTGCAAGAGAGGCTGCAAGAAAGGCAAGAGAGCTTACCAGACGTAAGAACGTGCTTGAGGTATCCACCCTTCCCGGCAAGCTTGCAGATTGTAATGAAAAGGAAGCAAGGCTTACCGAGGTCTATCTGGTAGAGGGAGATTCTGCGGGAGGCTCTGCAAAGAACTGCCGTGACAGCCGTTTCCAGGCTATCCTTCCCTTGAGAGGTAAGGTGCTTAACGTAGAGAAGGCAAGACTTGATAAGGTATATTCCAATACCTCAATCATTCCTATTATTCAGGCACTTGGCTGTGGTATTGGTGACGATTTTGATATGGAAAAGCTTCGTTACGGTAAGATTATCATTATGGCCGATGCCGACGTTGACGGATCACATATCAGAATACTGCTTCTTACCTTCTTCTTCCGTCATATGAGACCTCTTATCGAGCAGGGTCACGTATATCTTGCGCAGCCCCCTCTTTATAAGGTTTATAAGGGTAAGCAGCTTCGCTACGCATTCTCTGATGAGGAGCGTGACAGAGCCATCGAGGAGCTTGGTGGCAAGGGCGTTGAGTCCGAGAGATATAAAGGTCTTGGTGAGATGGATGCCGAGCAGCTCTGGGAGACAACAATGGACCCCGAAAGAAGAACACTGCTTAAGGTAACCATTGACGATGCTATCGCCTGCGACGAGATATTCTCGGTGCTTATGGGTGATATGGTTGAGCCCAGACGTGATTTTATTACAAAGAACGCAAAGTTCGTAGAAAATCTTGATATTTAAGAAAAGGAGGGAATAAAATGGAACATACATATAAAAGCACAGATATAGAATTCCCTCATCAGCGCATAGAAGAGCGCGATATGGAAAAGGAGGTAAGACAGTCCTTTATCGAATATTCGATGAGCGTTATTACCTCAAGAGCACTTCCCGACGTGCGCGACGGTATGAAGCCCGGACAGAGAAGAATTCTCTACGCTATGTACGAGGATAATCTTACTCACGACCGTCCATTCCGTAAGTCGGCTACTACCGTCGGTAACGTGCTTGGTAGATATCATCCTCACGGTGACAGTGCAGTTTACGGCACTATGGTA
>JAFTON010000058.1 GCA_017463765.1 Clostridia bacterium
AAAAAAGGTAGAGGTACTCTTAAATGTGCCTCTACCATCAATATTTATCTAACCGAGAAAATCTAAGGTTGAAAACCTATGGTTTTCTCTTTTTTATTTGAGTTTTTGTTCTATCTCTCGCTGAGGCTCGGTCACACTCGGGGTCTGACAGTCCACTGGACTGTCATTCAATACCCTCGTGCCGCTTCGCTACGTTTACTCGCTCGACGTATGCCAATACGCCTCACGCTCGCAAACGAAGATTTCTGCTCTAAATCAAGCAAGACCCGAAAGCTGCTTCGCACTAAGAATTCAGCAGTTGATGTCTTTGCTATCCACAAAGCCTTGATATTGCTGAATTCTTAATGACTCAGCACCTTTTAAATTAATAAAGGGCGATCCGAAGATCGCCCCTGTTTTTGTGATTATTTGCCATTAAGAACCTGATCGTTTACAAAGATGTAGGCAGAACAGCCGGGAACGGAAATTGTGCCGTTGTATGTTCCGAGGCTTTCTGTGCCAGCCTCAGTACCGTTACATACAAGGTGATAGCTTCCGTCAAGTGAGAAGGTGATGCTGTTAGCCTGAGGGTTAACAACTACAACTGCCTTGCCACCGTTTTCATCACTTATAATGATGTTAAAGCCTGCGTTATCGTTGTGAGTATAGGTTGTG
The DNA here is from genome assembly GCA_017463765.1 of Clostridia bacterium. Lineage (GTDB taxonomy): Bacteria > Bacillota > Clostridia > Oscillospirales > CAG-272 > UBA1740. Next base: position 655 of record JAFTON010000058.1, read on the forward strand.
AAGCTTGCGCTGTTATCTGTGAAGATGCCGAAGTTGTTTCTGATAGCAGAAAGTCCGGAATAGTAAACCATCATATTATACTCGTTAGAGCCGGGCTTAAGTGCATCCCATCTGAGATTGTTTACTTCATCGCTGGATCTGTAGCTATTACGGTCGTAGCCGTTGGGGTCCTTTTCATTAGGCTTGGAACGAAGCATTTCTTCGCCTGCCTGATAGAATACGATACCCTTGGAAACGTAGAGGATTGTTGCGCCGAGACGGTTCATAGCAAGTCTCTGTTCAACAGACTGACTTCCGTTGGATATAGTAAGCTTATCCCAGAGAGTAGAGTTGTCGTGTGCAGAGAGGTAGTTAACAACCATTGCGTTATTAACCTTCCACCAGGAGCCTGCGCTTGCACCGACACCACCGTTTACACCGAAGAGAACCTTCGCACGGAAGAAGGAGCTTGCGTTGCCACTGATGAAGCCCTTTGTAGCATCGTCGCTCTCGCCCTTAAGACCAACACGCATAGTGTCGTTGAAGGCTGCGATTGCGCCAACAGCACCGTTGCTTGCAACGATCTTGGAGATGTTACCTGCGTTTGCGGAAACAGCACCGTTATACTGGTTCTGCATCATTTCCCAGCCCTCACCGTAGAGAACAGCCTTGGGATCGATGTTGTGAACTGCAGTCTCAACCTTCTGCATGGTTTCCATATCGTGAAGACCCATAAGGTCGAAACGGAAGCCGTCAAGGTTGTATTCTTCAATCCAATAGCTTACGGATTCAACCATAAACTTGCCGTACATATATCTTTCGGAAGCAGTGTCGTTACCACAGCCGGAGCCTGAGGAATTTGCACCGTTTGCCTTATATCTGTAGTAGTAATAGGGAACTATCTTGTTGAAGGATGCGTTCTTATCGTAGGTGTGGTTGTAAACAACGTCCATGATTACACCGATGCCTGCCTCGTGAAGAGCCATAACCATCTCTTTGTATTCTCTGATTCTTACCTCACCGTTGAAGGGGTCGGTAGAATAGCTTCCTTCGGGAACGTTGTAGTTCTTGGGATCGTAGCCCCAGTTGAAGCCACTGTCGGGATCCTCTTCCTTAACCGTTGCATAGTCGTAGGAGGGAAGAAGGTGAACGTAGGTAACACCGAGGTTCTTGAGATAGTCAATACCAACCGGCACACCGTGTTCGTTTACAAGACCCTGCTCGGTGAATGCAAGGTACTTGCCCTGATACTTAGAGCTCTCAATCTTGTTGGAGAAGTCTCTGATGTGTATTTCCCAGATGATAGCATCGGAGTAGCTGTCGATACCTGTATCAAATGCTCTGTCCTCATCCCATCCCTCAGGGTTGGTGAGAGAAAGATCAACTACCATGCCACGGTCACCGTTTACGCCTGCTGCCTTTGCATAGGGGTCAACTGCTTCCTGTGTACCAACAGCAGTGGTAACGCTGTAGGTGTAGTATGTTCCGTGTCCTGCTTCTACAGTCTTGGACCATACACCCTTTTCACCAAGCTCCATATCATAGGTAGCGTCCTCATCGCTGAATTCGTCAATAGCACCTGTTTTATAAAGGTTAAGAACTACCTTGGAGGCCGTGGGAGCCCATACCTTGAAGGTAACGGTTCCGTCACCGTTAATGGTAGAACCAAGATCTGTTCCGTCATAGTGGTAGTTTTCAGCGAACCAGTCGGTATCAAAGATTTCGGTAGCAACAACGGTCTTTTCGCCGAAGCCATCAATAACAAGTGTATATTCCTTAGTGATGTCAAGGTCTACGTCAACGGTAATCTTACCGGAATTCGATGCTTTGTTAAGATTGGTAACCTTGGTAACGGCAATTTCCTTGTCGCCATCCATAACCTTAACCTGACTGAGTCTGGTAAGCTTTGTAGCGGGAGTGATGTAATACTCGATGGTATTTTTGTCGATTATGCCTGCAACGTTGAACTTCTCGATTACCTCAAGAGTCTTACCACCGTCATAGCTGTGGTACTGGTTAGCGTCGTTTCTACCACCTCTTAAGTAAATGAAGGTTTCATCACCCTCGATTGTAGCGAAGAGGTCGTCGGGACCGCAGTCCTTCTCTGCGTAACCCCAAGAGCTATCGTCTCCGGGTGTAGTACAGTTCTTACGGGGAATAAAGCCAACCTCTGTGATTTCTTCGGGAACGCTGAGGGTAACTCTTCCACCGTACTCGCACTTTTCCCACATGATAACAGCGCTGCCACCGTTATCCCACCATGACCAAAGGTCGCACTTGGACATATCGGTCATAGGATTGCTCCAATAGAAGGTAATAAGGTTGTAACCCTCCTTCTTTTCAGCATAGCTTGCGTGTTCGTTAGGAACTTTAACGGTTTCACCGTTGCCTCCGTCATCGGGCTTATCGGTAATTTCACCGTCCCCCTTATCTCTGTCGGGGTAGTATTTGTCCATGTACTCGTCACCGAGGTTTTCCTCGCCTACAATACCCTCAAGGTATGCACAGGATGCTGTACTGATGCATACACCGAAAAGCATAACAAGCACAAGAACAAGTGATACTAAACGATTAGTCATTTTTTGTTTCCTTTCTTATGTAAAAATTATAAAAAACTATTTAGTATGGCGATTGTTGCGTATTGTCATCTCTCTGATTTTAGCAGTAAGAGAGGGGGTTCTGTATCTCTTTGACAAGCGCCAGTTCCAGTTACCCTCTGCAACCGAAGGAGTGTTCATACGTCCCTCTTCGTTGGTAAGCTCAAGGTAATCCTGCATAGGAATAACTGCAAGGTTCGCCTTGCTCGACATTGCAAGCTCAATGACGTCATAGGTACGGCTCTGACCTTCTCTTCTCGGACATTCTCTTCTGAAGCGCCTCTTTACAGCCAACTCGGAAAGATTTTTAATCCAGGTCCTTGTACAATCGGCATCGTGAGAGCCGGAGTATACAACACAGTTCGAGTGAGGATACATTCGGGGCAGATACTCTGCATCCTCGTCAAAGAATGCAAACTGAAGTATTTTCATACCGGGGAAGCCACAGTCGTCAAGCAGCTCTCTTACGTCGGGGGTAATGAATCCGAGGTCCTCAGCAATTATCTTTGCCTTAGGGAAGCTTCTCGCAATTGTTCTGAACAATGCAATACCGGGAGCAGAATCCCATTTACCGTTTCTTGCAGTGGTATCACCGTAAGGTATGTTATAGTATCCGGCAAAGCCTCTGAAATGATCTATACGAAGAATATCGTAAAGCTTGAAGCTCTCCTGAACTCTCTTTTGCCACCATGAGAAGCCATCGGTTTCCATAAGAGCCCAATTGTAAATCGGGTTGCCCCAAAGCTGACCGTCGGGTGAGAAGCCATCGGGAGGACAGCCTGCAACCACGGTGGGATTGTAATTCTCATCAAGTAAGAACTGTTCGGGTGACTGCCACACGTCCATACTGTCATGTGCAACGTAGATAGGCATATCGCCAATAATAACTATGCCCTTGCTGTGAGCATAGGAAAGAAGTGCCTGCCACTGAGAATAAAACTCATACTGTATCCACTCCCAGAAGCCACATTCGTCCTCAAACTCGGCGCGATGGTTTCTTGCTTTATTAATGTCCTTGTGCTCATCCGACCAGGAGGTCCATACTGCGTGATTGTAATGCGCCTTAAGTGCCATAAACAGCGAGTAGTCGGGAAGCCAGTGCGTATTTATTTTCAGGTATTTTTTATAAGAAGCGCCCTTGTTTCCACCGTTCTCGATAAATCTTGCATATGCCTTGCGAAGCAGAGGATATCTCTCGTTAAAGAGCCAGCCGTAATCAACTCTTACGGTATCGTGTCTGTGGGCCTTAAGCTCATCCTTTGTAATCAGCCCTGCCTTTGCCAGAATGTCAAGATCTATAAAATAGGGATTGCCAGCCACTGCTGCCGGAGATTGGTAGGGGCTATCACCGTAGGACGTGGGGTTAAGAGGCAAAACCTGCCAGCATTTGGTTTTTGTGTCGGATAAAAAATCGACGAAGTCGTATGCAGCCTTGCCAAACGAGCCGATTCCGTATGCTGATGGAAGCGAGCTTATCGGCATAAGAATGCCGCTTTTATGGCTGAAGCCAAAGTTTTTCTGTACGTTATTCATAGATGTGATGTTCCTTATCGTGCTATTCCTTGTTGCTGTTCAATAACAGCATGAAGCCTGAATGAAGCGATTTTTAACCGTCCATTTGACCTCATATTATTTTACCATTGAAATATACCAATGTCAACATCTAATATATAATTATTAAAGAATGCTTTGTGAAAAGTATACAAAAATCAACGGTTAAAATTGACACTCTGAGACCGGTTTAGAGATCTCATTTTTGTTTTAAATGTTTTTTTGTACTTTTGAACCATATTCTTGATAAAGGGGCAGAGAGATTTTTTATTGCGCAAAATATTTTTTTTGCATACAATTAAATTTCGGTTGCATTTTTTGTCGTCTTATGGTATAATAATACCGTTAATGATAAAATGGGTTAATATGGCCCTGAAAGGACTTAATATGTTTACAAAAATATTTGCCCTTATAAAAAAGTATGACAGAATAATTATTCACCGTCATAAAAATCCCGACGGAGATGCGCTTGGCAGCCAGATAGGACTTTACCACGTTATCAAGGATAGCTATCCCGAAAAAGAAGTTTATATGGTCGGCGATACGACACCTCGCTACGCCTTCATGCTTACACAGCCTATGGACGAGATTGAAGACGAGCTTTACAGTGGCGCTCTTGCGATAGTGCTTGATACATCTGCAAAGAGTCTTATTTCTGATGAGAGATATACACTTGCAGAGGCAACTGCCAGAATGGACCATCATCTTTTCGTTGAGAAGATTTGTGACGAGGAGATAACAGCTACAACCTATGAAAGCTGTGCAGGACTTGTTGCAGCTATGGCAGAGGCGTGTGGTCTTACTGTTTCGCCCGTTGCTGCTAAGGCACTTTATACAGGCATGATAACAGATTCGGGACGCTTCAGATATGATTCCACAAGCTCAGAAACTTTTCGTGTGGCATCCTTCCTTATGGAGAGAAAGTTCAGCACGGCTGATATTTTCAGAAGCCTTTATGCAGATGAGCTTTTCTTTATTCAGCTCAGAGCAAGATTTACACTTAAAATTCAGCTTGCAACACCTAAGGTTGCATATATATACACCGATAAGGCAGAGACACAGTCTCTCGGTGCAGACACCTTCACCATTTCCCGCGGTATGGTAAACGTGATGAGCGAGATTCGTGGAGTGGAAAGCTGGGTAAACTTTACCGAGACCGATGAGGGAGTCCTTTGTGAAATACGCTCCAACACCCATAACATCAATCCCATTGCCGTGAAGTACGGTGGTGGAGGACATCAAAAGGCGAGTGGCGCAACACTTAAAGACAGAGACGAGGCAATGAGTCTTCTTGCAGATCTTATAGCACAAACGGAGGAATAATATGAGTTACGAAATCAAAAAGCAAATACTTGATAAAATTAAGGAATACAGTAAAATAATCATCTTCCGTCACAAGAGACCTGACGGCGATGCTACCGGCTCGACAAAGGGACTTCAGAGAATTCTCAGGCTCACCTATCCCGAAAAGGAAATATTACTTCAAAATTCCGATTTTGCCGAATATATGGCGTTTCTCGGTGGTGAGGACGCACCTGTTACGGATGATTATTATGCCGATGCGCTCGGTATTGTTATTGATACCGGTACGACCGAGAGAATTTCCAATCAGAAGTTCTCGCTTTGCAAAGAAATTATTAAAATCGACCACCATATAAACATCGCCCCTTACGGTAATCCTATGTGGGTTGAGGAGGAGAGATCCTCTTCCTGTGAGATGATAGCCGATTTCTATGCTACCTTTAAGGATGAGCTTAAGATTGACAGCGAGGCAGCTACCTATATCTATTGTGGTATGGTGACCGATTCGGGCAGATTCAGATTCAGAGACGTGTCGGGCGAGACTATGAGACTTGCAGGCATGCTGCTTGATATCGGAATAGATACCGATAAAATGTACGCAAACCTTTATATGAAGGAATTTGATATTTATAAGTTTGAGGCATATGCCTACGGACAGATGCAGATCACTGAAAACGGTGTTGCGTATCTTCACGTTACTAAAGAAATGCAGGAAAAGTTTTGTCTTTCCCAGGAGGATGCAAGTGCATCCGTCTCTCTTATGGATTCTATTAAAAACAGTCTTATCTGGCTTGCATTTATTGACAATGATGACGGCAGCATAAGAGTTCGCCTTCGTTCAAGATTCGTTACCATCAACTGTATAGGCGAGAAGTACCGTGGAGGAGGTCACGCTTGTGCAGCAGGAGCAACCGTTTATTCCGTAGAGGAGATGAATCAGCTTATTTCCGATGCCGACGCAAGGCTTAAGGAATATAAGGAAAACAATGAGGGCTGGCTATGAGAATTCTTATAACCAACGATGATGGAATTTTTGCCGAAGGTATAGCGCTTCTTGCCGAGTGGGCAAAAACCAAGGGTGAGGTTACTGTAATCGCACCGAAGGTGGAACAGAGTGGAAAGAGCCATGCTATCGATTTCACAAGACCCATAGAGATAAAGATGGTTGAGCTTATGGAGGGTGTGAGAGCTTATTCTATGGATTCCACCCCTGCTGATTGTATAAGATTTGCCGTTCTTGGTATGAAGGAGCGTTACGATCTTATTCTTTCGGGCATTAACCGTGGCTTTAATCTGGGTAAGGATATTGTTTACTCGGGTACTGCAGGTGCGATCTTTGAGGGTGGCAGACTCGGTATTCCCGGTATAGCATTTTCTACTGATCCCACCACACTTGACGGAGCAAAAATGCACCTTGAAAAAGCATATAGTTTTATTATGGATAACCATCTTCTTGACGAAAGTCTACTCTATAACGTTAACCTTCCCAATGCACACGGAAAGATCAGAATAACGAAGCAGGGTGGCATTTACTTTAAGGATGAGTACAAATATCTGGGTGACGATATGTGGGAGCAGACAGGATATATTATCGGAGATAATGAGGGTGATCCCGAGCTTGATACCGATAGCGTAAGGGAGGGTTACGTTTCAATCACTCCCCTTGTCAGTGGCAGGACGAATACCGTTGCTTTTGAGAAAATTAAGAATATATGTAAATAATTATTGTCATTATTATATGAAAAAGACGAAAATCACATGATTTTCGTCTTTTTTTATGCTTGCTTTTTAAATAACAAATGCATTTTTAGGTACGTAATAATATGTTACGTAAACGACGTTGGAAGAGCCAACGGATGTGCGCACGACCTCAACGTAGGGGGTTGGGTTATAGTTATATTTACTGGAGATCGTGCCACCACCGGTTATATTACCGAACATTTCGCCCCAGCCACCTTCATAGTTAAGGTATTCCTGGAAATCGTTGTAGTGATTGTAGGTGTAGAAAACGTAACGCTCGTCAAGATCTATAATTTTGTTACCGTTTCTGTCCTTACAGGAGTATAC
>JAFTON010000059.1 GCA_017463765.1 Clostridia bacterium
AAAGGAATGTACCGCAAAAGTACATATATATATCGGTGAAAAGGAAAATAGTTCTATAAGAAAATCAGCCGTGGATATTCACAACGCCTTGCCAAAAAGTACACTACAAGTTTTGCCAAAATTGTATCACGGCGAATTTTCCATAAACCACGGCAACGATTATGCTCAAAAAATAAGAGAGATCATCAGTATTTGACAAATTCCAATTTGTCGAACTAAAATAGGTGCTACCCGTTACAAGAAAATGCACCCATAGCTCTAAAATTTGCACCCACCCGAAAATGGTATCAAAATTTTATATTCTTACTATTTAGAGCAGCCACTTGCTTTTGCAAGTGCGTCGGTTTGCATACCGTAAGACACGTCAAGGTTGCCGGTAGGTGGCAAGCTCAGCTATTTTGCTTAAAGCGAAAGTTCCCTTCCCTCCGAGTTTTTGTGGCTCTTTCATACTTTCACTAAAATTGTTGGTTATAGCCTATGAATAATGAAACGTATTGAAAAAACAAAAAATATGTTATACTATAATTGAAAAATAGCTAAGTGGGTAACAGTATGTCTAAAGTAAGACTTCGTGTTTATGATAGCGCACAGGACGCATTTTCGATTCGTCCCCTTCCGAACACAGTTTTATATTAAGACATTTAACATAGGTGTACTTCGCTTTTTTGTTGAATAGTTTTATAGAGGAGGTTTTGGTATGACACAAGCACAGAAAATGAATGAAGCTCTTGAACGCGAAGTAATTACAAGGCTTAAGGCAGACGGATTCGAAGGAAAATTTCCTCATTACAGGAGAGTTTTTCCCGATAGAATCGAACTGATATCCTTCCCGAAGGATAAGTACGGCAACGCCTTCCACGTGGTAGCCTCGGTTGCTTATCCAAGCAGAGAGAAATGGAAGCAAAATATTGATTATCATTTCTTCACAGGCAAACTCGACCAGCTTACTGCTGACGATTTTGGAAAAATGTATGAACTTAAAAGCCGTTTTGGTAGGATTTTTTATTACACCGACTTATATATTATTCAAATCTTCGGTGGCATTATATATAAGGGTGTAGGTGAAAACAAAATGAAAGACTATAAGCCCAAACGTTCTGATATTCATATACAGAAATACAATGAAGGTATATATCAACGTATCTGTGACGAGATCACCCGAAAAATGCCAAGAATTTATAAATGGTGGGAGAAAATGAGCAAATGAGAAAAAGCATTGAAACTAACAAAATCCTGTTTGTATTTTTAATCATTTGTTCTTTTGCTTTTATAATCGGAATTATATACGGAATTGCCGATTTTAACAGAAGCAAAACCACGTATGATGAATTGGAGTACAGAGAATATACATTTGTAAGTTATAAAATCGACTATAACCCGGAAGGTGGCGATAAGTTCTATATTACTGTCGAGGGGCAAGACAAGACTTTATGCGTAGGTGAATTATTGACACCGCACAAATATGATTATTTTGATGCCCTCAAAGCAGGCGACAAAATTTATTGCTATGTTTACGAAGATAGCGGTACAATTCAAGTGGCCGAAATAAAAGCAGACAAAATGATTATCTCTTTGGACGAGTATAACGATTCACATAAGAAAAACGGCATAGGGCTTATTATCGTTATGAGCATATTGTCTGTTACGTGTGCTGTATCTGCAATAATTATAAAAAACAAAATGTGTTTATTCAGAAAACGAAACTCTTTTGAAAAGAACTCAAAAAAGTACATAGAAGATAGATTCGCATTTCTTATAGAGCGAGGATATGCGTGTAAATATCATAATCGTGGTGGTGAAGAAGAGTTTATTTTTGTTAAAGGAACGGCACAGATTGAAGTTTACAGTTTCAACACTCCCTTCTCTCCTTTTGCTTTTGAAGTTATTATTTCAGATAATGGCTTTGAGAGTGATAAGCGAAAGAATATAAACGCTCTCCTCGGGATTAACACTGAGGATGTAAAAACGTTTTCCCCGATAGAAACCGTAGATTATTATGCAGAAATGGTAAAAAACAATATAGATAAAATTGAAAAAACCATCCTTTAATTAGTATAAATTACGTACTACGCAAAACATATTGACAGAAAAATAAAAATGTGATATAATTATTATAAATATTTTTTATGGAACCAGCTGACTGCAGAGGATATTGAACCAGCTGACTGCAGAGGACATTGGTTCCTTTATGCTTTTTTGAGGATAATCCTATGGTTAGAAAAAAGAAATTCACACTCTCAACCACGCAGATCATATTGCTCAGCTTTCTCGTTACAATTCTCGTGGGAAGTGGACTTTTGGCATTGCCAATCAGCTCTATCGATGGTGAAGCAGTACCCTATATTGATGCGCTTTTCACTGCGACCACCTCTACTTGTGTAACCGGACTTGTTACTCTGCCCACAGTTTCTTCCTGGAGCGTGTTCGGGCAGGTAGTAATCCTGCTGTTAATACAGATCGGTGGACTTGGTATCATCACTATTATGTCAGGACTGATGCTCCTTTGAACAGAAAAATGGGTATCGTAGACCGATTGCTAATTCAGGACGCCTTCAATCTCAATACAATGTCCGGGCTTGCCAAATTCATCAGAAACGTGCTGTTCGGTACTCTGATTATTGAAGGTACGGGCGCTATTCTGTATATGCTCGTATTAGTTCCCGAATTCGGTCCGAAGGGTATATGGATGTCTGTGTTCAACTCGGTTTCGGCTTTTTGTAACGCAGGAATTGATATTATTGCAGAGAACAGTCTTTGTAATTACGCCACCAACCCTTTGATAAACATTGTAACGTCATTGCTAATCATTCTCGGTGGTCTCGGCTATATCGTATGGTGGGACGTGCTTCGGGTGGTAAGGAGCCGTTCAGAGAAAAATCGCAAGATATTCAGACATCTGACATTACACTCCAAGATTGCTATCAGCGTTACTGCAGGACTGATTGTTGCAGGTACAATTCTCATATTTATTTTTGAATATTCCAACCCGTTGACTATCGGAAGCATGTCCCTGTTCGATAAGCTTCAGGTATCCTTCTTCCAATCTGTCACTACGAGAACGGCAGGCTTTGCCTCCGTTCCACAAGAAAATCTTACCAACGCTTCTGCCACGGTGTCACTTATCTTAATGATAATCGGTGGCTCGCCGGTGGGAACAGCAGGTGGTATTAAAACGGTAACAATTGCAGTCCTTGTTTGCTCTGCATTTTCCACGATCCGTAACAAAAACAGTGCCACTATGTTCGGCAGACGTATTTCCGAGGGATCGCTGAAAAAAGCAGTTGCAGTGGGAATAACATTTCTTATGATATGCATCACGTCATCCATACTTTTGATGGCAACGAATGAGGTCTCAGCATTTGATGCAATTTATGAAACAGTCAGTGCAACGGCAACCGTCGGCCTTTCAAGAAATCTGACGGCAACTCTTAACTCGTTTGGCAAACTGATTATAATAGTAACTATGTATTTCGGCAGGGTAGGCCCCATATCGCTGGCAGTAGCTCTCGGTAGTAAAAATGAAAGCCAGAACCTGATTTCCGAGCCGACGGAAGATATCAGTATAGGATAAAGGAGAAAAATATGAAAGCAAAGAAAACCTATGCAGTCTTTGGACTTGGCAGATACGGCACAGCCGTAGCAAAAGAGCTTGTAGAAAACGGCATAGAGGTTATCGCTGTTGATAGCGATGAAAGAATAGTCAATGATTCAGTGGCATATCTGCCCATGTGTAAGTGTGCCGACGTGACCGACGCAGAGGTTATCTCCCGTCTTGGTATCGGTAATATTGATACCGTTATCGTTTGTATGGCGAACAACCTTGAGGCAAGCGTAATGGCTATAACGCTTTGCAAGGAGGCAGGTGTTAAAACGGTTATCGCAAAATGTTCCAACGAGATGCAGCAAAAAATATTGCTTCGCGTAGGAGCCGATCGGGTGGTATTTCCCGAGAAGGAATCCGGAGTACGCCTTGCGAAAAACCTGCTCAGCTCAGGCTTTATTGATATGATTTCTCTGTCCGAGGACGTATCTATGGTTGAGATTGACGTAAAGGACGAGTGGTGTGGCAAGAACCTTATTGAATTAAACCTGAGAAAAAAATACGGATTCAACGTTGTTGCTATTAAAAAGGGGGATAAAGTCAACGTCAACGTAAACCCCGAGCAGATAATTGATGCTGACTGCTCGCTTATCGTTTTAGCAAATACAGCAAAGCTCAGGAAATTGAAATAAGCTTTTTCCATAATATTTATGTCGCTGTAGCAAAAAAAGAAAAAAGGTGCTGAGTCATTAAGAATTCAGCAATATCAAGGCTTTGAGGATAGTAAAGACATCAACTGCTGAATTCTTAGTGCGAAGCAGCTTTCGGGGCTTGCTTGATTTAGAGCAGAAATCTTCGTTTGCGAGCGTGAGGCGTATTGGCATACGTCGAGCGAGTAAACGGAGATAGAACAAAAACTCAAATAAAAAGGAGAAAACCGAAGGTTTTTAACCTTAGATTTTCTCGGTTAGATAAATATTGATGGTAGAGGCACATTTAAGAGTACCTCTACCATTTTTTGTTCGGTTATGCCTAAATAAAGC
>JAFTON010000060.1 GCA_017463765.1 Clostridia bacterium
CGTCTAAAGCAAACGATCTTAAGAAGGCTATGAACGATGCGCTTAAGGCAGAGTGGGGTGAGTCCCGCGGTATCAGCGTTGAGAAGATCGCTCTTAATCCTATCACACTTAATCCCGAGGATATGCAGAAGATCCAGCAGATGGAGGACGCTGCAACACTGGGCGCCAATCCCTTTATGATGGCAGGCCGTATGACAGATTCTACGGCTACGGCTATGGAGACGGCTGCAGGCAACAGTGCCGGCGCAATGAATGGCTTCGTAGGCATGGGCATGGTAGGTGGAGCTATGGGCAGTGGCTTTGGCGCAGCGCAGAGTCTCTATGGCGCAGGAGTGGAGCAGGCGAAGGAAAAAGCAGGCTCGGGTGACGGCTGGAGATGCTCTTGTGGCAACCTTTCGAGTGGAAAATTCTGTACCGAGTGTGGCAGCCCCAAGCCATCTGATGACGGCTGGAAATGCTCCTGTGGTGCCGTAAATACAGGAAAATTCTGCTCTGAATGTGGAGCTAAGAAGCCTGCCGGTGTTCCTCAGTACAGATGTGATAAGTGTGGTTGGAAGCCCGAGGATCCCACCAAAGCACCCAAGTTCTGTCCCGAGTGTGGAGATCCCTTCGATAGTGGAGATATAGTTTAATTGTTTTATAAAAAGTTAACCTGAAAGGAGGGGTTGCTTTGTCGGAGATACATCAGTATAAATGTCCCTGCTGTGACGGAGCAATAGAGTTTGACAGTGAGCTGCAGAAGATGAAGTGTCCGTACTGTGGCTCTGAGTTCGAGGTAGAGACGCTTAAGGAATATGACGAGATTCTTAAGGAAGAGACTACCGACGATATGAAGTGGGATACCTCTGCAGGCAGCGAGTGGGAGTCGGGAGAGGCCGATGGGCTAAGCGTTTACAGCTGCAGCTCCTGTGGTGGCGAGATCGTTTGCGACGAGACCGTTGGAGCTACCGAGTGTCCATTCTGCGGTAATCCCGTAATTATGATGGGTAAGTTTTCGGGCAGCCTGAAGCCCGATCTTGTGATACCCTTCAAGCTTGATAAAAAGGCTGCTATGGAGGCGCTTAAAAGACACTATAAGGGCAAGGTTCTGCTTCCTAAGGTTTTCAAGGACGAAAACCGTATTCAGGAGGTAAAGGGTATATACGTTCCCTTCTGGTTATTCAATGCCGATGCAAACGGCTATATCAGATACCGTGCCACCAAGACGCGCTTCTGGAGCGACAGCAACTATAACTACACCGAAACAAGACATTACAGTGTAATTCGTGCAGGTGGCTTGGGATTCAACAACGTTCCGGTAGACGGTTCTACCAAGATGGATGATATTTTGATGGAGTCAATTGAGCCGTACGATATTTCCGAGGCTGTTGATTTCAGGACTGCATATCTGTCGGGATTTTTTGCCGATAAGTATGACGTAGATTCCGACAGCAGTGTTAATCGCGCCAACGAGAGGATCAGGCAAAGCACCGAGGATGCGTTTGCCTCTACGGTAATAGGCTACACTACGGTTACTCCCGTAAGCACTAATATCAGTCTCAGTAACGGAACTGCAAGATATGCGCTTTATCCCGTCTGGATTCTTAATACTAAATGGAACGGCAAAACCTATTGCTTTGCCATGAATGGACAGACCGGCAAGATGGTTGGTGATCTGCCTATGGATAAAAAGGCGTTCTGGAGCTGGCTGCTTGGTGTGGCAGGTGTGGTAAGCGCAGTTGCTCTTGCGCTAAGCTATCTGTTCTGGCTTTTGTAAGGAGGTGGTTTGATGATGAAAAGATTTTTCACGGCAGTCCTCCTGTTTGTACTTCTTGTTTTTACCTCGGTATTCTGCCTTGCTGAAGAGGTTGGCAGCGAAAGCTTTGTTTTTGACGATGCAAATCTTCTCAGCTCATCGGAGGAAAGCGCTCTTTCGGATAAGCTCCGTGAGATAAGCCATGAAAACGGTGTTCAGGTAGTTGTTGCTACGGTAAATGGCACCGATGGGAAAAGTGCCGAAAGCTTCATAAGTTACTTCTATGACAGCAAGGAGCTTGGCTATGGCGAAAGCCGCGACGGAATTTTGTTGCTTGTTTCTATGTCAAACAGGCAATATCGCATACTTAGTAACGGTGCTGCCGCAGAGGTTATTACACCGGAAGCAATTGACGATATCTCGGATTCTATAGTATCATATCTGTCGGAGGGCGACTATTCAACGGCGTTTCTTAAATTTGCTAAAAAATGCGATAGCTATTACAGATTCAATATTGGCGAGCATCTTCTTATTGCACTGATTATCGGTGCTGTGGTTGGAATTATCGTCGCACTTATTCTCAAGGCGCAGCTGAAATCTGTGAAAAAACGCTATACTGCCCGTGAGTACGTAAGAGAAGGCAGCCTGAATATCAGAAGAGCAGGGGATTTCTTCCTCTACCGTACCGTAAACAAGACCAGAAAGCAGCAGAGCAGCTCATCAGGCTCGGGCAGATCCTCGGGTGGCTCGCGCAACGTGGGTGGTGGCTCGTTTTAACAGCTTATTAAACTAAATAAAAGACAAAATGGCGAGACAAAAAAATGCTGTCTCGCCATTTTTAAACGCCATAATGTAAATAAATATTGTCAAAACTACACAATTTCATCAGAATTGGTCTGATTTTTACACATTTTCACATCGAATATTTCATCTATGGGAATTGAATATCCACCAACGAGCGTGAGGCTTCTTGTATGCTCGTCTATTCTGTACAGCTCGCCTGTAACGGTGATATATGCACCACCGTTTTTTCTCTCGTCCGGTCGGAAATAGGTTATGGTAGCTCTTGCGTTTTGGGAGTAAATCAACTCGGTCAAGGTAGCGTTAATACGCTCCTTTTCGTATTCGTCAAGCTCGATGCGTCCGTCGGTTAGTCTTGCAGTTTCGTCAACGGCATCCTCATAGCCTGAAAGCGCCGCGTAGGGTGCAAATTGGGCTGCCCTATTGCCCTTGTCCATTGGCTCATGCTTTTGCGACTGTGGATGAGGTGAATTTATGATTTCTGAATATTTTTCGTTCATCTTATTTCTCTGTTTTACCTTCAATCTCAAAATTTTTAAAGCATATTTATATTTTTTACGCTTTGTGTCCACCGATCTGTTTGTTTCTGTCTATAGCTGTTGCGCCTTCCTCCAGACTCATTCCACGGATGACTGCATTACCACCGTACTTTTTGCGTATAGCTATAACGGCGTTTTGCTTGGATTTTTCCCGTGCGTAGCGTTTGCTTCTGTTTTTTTCATCCTCGTCGCGCTTGGTATAATCGGTGAAAAGATCAAGCTGCTCTGTCTCTCGGTATTTGTCTCGCTCTTTCTCGCCTATAAGGTTGTTTACACACATATTTATTCTACGGATAAGCAGGGAGGGGTTGATAATTCTGTCGTACAGCTCCAGCATTCCCTTCATAATCTCCTCGGTAGAGGAGGTGTGCAGGTCGAAATTTTTGCTTCCGTGTGCGTGCTTCGGGATAGCTCTGCCGTAGTGGTCGGTGGTGATTTCACCCAGATATGGCTTTTCGGGATTTTTCAGACTGTCTATATCATAGCCCACCGTCAGTGTAATCTGATTTGTTGCCACACCCTTATCCACCATATCCAGCACAAGCGCATCACACATCTCTCTGACGATAAGACGCGCACCGTCGGAGGTATATGGACAGTGCAGAACCTGCCCCGATGACAGGCTTTTCGACATAGGTCGGTACGACTTTATATCGGCAATGGTACAGCATTCCCAGCCCCATGCGTGATCTATCAGCAGCTCGGCGTTTATACCGAAAAGCTTATACAGCAGGTCCTCGTTATGCACCGAGGTCAAGGCGACGTCCCCCATCGTATAAATGCCGTGAGACTCTAACTTCCTTGCATAGCCTCTGCCAACGCGCCAGAAATCAGTTAGTGGTCTGTGCTCCCAGAGTATGCGACGGTAGCTCATTTCATCAAGCTCGGCAATTCTTGCACCGTGCTCGTCGGGCTTCATTCTTTTTGCCACAATATCCATCGCTACCTTCGAGAGATACATATTGGTACCAATGCCCACCGTGGCAGTAATTCCCGTTGTATTAAGCACGTCTTTTATTACAATCTCGGCAAGCTCACGTGCGTTCTTTCTGTAGCTTTTCAGATAGTGGGTTGCGTCAATAAAAACCTCGTCTATGGAATAGACGTGAATATCATCGGGTGAAAAATATTTAAGATATACCTGATAAATTCTTGTGCTGTATTCGATATAGAGTGCCATTCTCGGTGGCGCAACGATATAATCTACGGCGAGAGCCGGGTTTTCAAGCAGAATTCTGTGATCGTAGGTTGCCCCGATAAGCCGTCTGCCCGGTGCACTCCACCGTCTCGCAGCATTAACCTCTTTTATTTTAGACACCACCTCAAATAGTCTGGGTCTGCCGGGAACACCGTAGCTTTTCAGGCTGGGAGATACGGCGAGGCAGATGGTTTTCTCGGTTCTGGCGCTGTCTGCCACAACAAGATTGGTCGTCATCGGATCGAGTCCACGCTCTATACACTCAACCGAGGCGTAAAATGATTTAAGATCAATTGCAATATACTGTTCTTTCATTTCAGCCTCCTTCTCACCTGCGTTGAGGTGCAATATATGCGAACAGGAGTTCGCCATTTAATTATAACATCAAATTTTCTGCTTGTCAATAGCAAATGATGATAATAAAAATGGAATTTTTGCGCAATTTTGTTGCTTGTTACTATATTTTTACATAAATGTTAAAAAATAAATAAATATTGACACTCGCGTATTATTATGTTATAATATTTTGATTGCATTTAGAAAGGAACAACTATGAGTGGAATTTTTCTGAAGTTCAAAAGACGGCTTAATGCTATACGAACGGCTCGCTCTGTGCTTGTAGGATCATCTGTCGGTCTTGCTTCGGGGGGCATCGTTCTTATTTTGTGGAAGCTTGCCGTCATAGATCTTTTACCTATATCCTCTCTTTACATAGGACTCGGCATTGCATTGATAGCCGGTGGATTGACGTTTTTATTCGGTGGAAAAAAGGACAAAAGATTAGCCGAGGAGCTTGACTCCGACTTCGGTCTGAAGGCAAGAGTTCAGACGATGGTAGAATATATGGGTGAGGAGGGCGAGCTGCTGACTATACAGAGGCAGGATGCAGAGGCTGCTCTCTCAAAAATACCGTTAAGGAAATATAAGTTCAGACATTTGTGGTTATACGTTGTAATTCTTGCACTCTCGGCAGCCGTGCTTGCCGTCGGATTTATTATAGACGACGTGAGAAATTACGTGCCACCCGAGGAGATGATTCCCTTCGAGCTTTCTGCGCTTCAGGAAAGTGGGCTTAATGACCTTATCAAATACGTTGAGACCTCGAAAATGGAGGAGGAGTTCAGAAATCCTGTGGCAGAGGAGCTTCGGACGCTGCTTCAGAAGCTTAAGAATACACATACACAGCCCGAAATGCTTACGGCTGTAAACGGCAGCATGCAGGTGATAAAGAATATTACCTACGAAGCATCTGTTACCACCGAGATTGTAAACGCTCTGTGGAGCAGTGACGATATTTACTTCAAGCATCTTGCGATAATCCTTGACACAAGCGATTGGGGTGAGCCGAACAATGAGACCTGGGGCGACTTTGCCGAAAAGCTTACCGAGTATACCGGTGTGCTTCTGGGCGAGGGTAAGGAGGATGACGATGGTCTGAGCGAAGGAAAGGAAACGCTGAAATATGCTATAGATACAACCTCCCGTAAGCTTAAAACCACCCTCGACAGCTCGGGTATCCCGTCGGATGATGAGCTGTATTCAGCGATTGACGGACTTTATAACGGAAGTCCCGGTGGTCTTGTATCACTGCTCTCGCTGCTTGATTATATTGATGATGCCGGCGTCAGAGAGAGCCTTGAGAATTGCTTTAATATCAACAGCAATCTGCTTTACGACGCTATATCGCTTAATAAGATTAACGCAAACGTGGGAGAGTATGCGATGCTCAGGCTTACAGCTCTGTTTATCGTTCCACTTCCCGAGTTTGAGCGTCCCGGGGAAATGATTATCAGCTCAGATAAGGATGATAATAACACCACCGACAGCGACGGTGGTATCGGTGGGGGCGCAACCTATGCAGGTACCGATCTTGTGCTTGATCCGATTACAGGCGAGCTTGTGGAATACGGTAAGCTGCTTGATAAATATAACGCAATAATGTACGAAAAGCTTGAAAACGGCTCATATACCGAGGAGCAGAAGGAAGCTATCAAAAAATATTTTGCCCTGCTTTACAGTGGAATTAAGAAAGAGGAAGGAAATTAAAATGTCAGAGACAGTAAATCAGATAAATATGGAAAAGGTAAAGATGTTCAGCGAGAAGATCGCTGAAATAAAGGAAGAGCTTGCAAAGGACGTTGTAGGTCAGGCAGATATTATTGACGGAGTTATTACGGCTATTATTGCAGGTGGAAACGTGCTTCTCGAGGGTGTGCCCGGAGTTGGTAAGACCCGTCTTGTACGTTCTCTCGGCAGGGTGCTTTCCTTGCCCTTCTCCCGTATTCAGTTTACCCCCGACCTTATGCCCTCCGACGTTACGGGCGCAAATATTGTTGAGAAGGATGAAAATGGCAGACTTGAGACCAAATTCCGTCCCGGCCCTATCTTCGCAAACCTGGTTCTTGCCGACGAGATCAACCGTGCTACCCCCAAGACTCAGTCTGCGATGCTTGAGGTAATGCAGGAGCACAAGGTTACCGTAGGTAAGGAGACCTATAAGCTTTCCGAGCCCTTCTTCGTGCTTGCAACCGAAAACCCCATTGAGCAGGACGGTACCTATCCTCTTCCCGAGGCTCAGATGGACAGATTTATGTTCAAGCTTATCGTGGATTATCCCACGAACGAGGAGCTTATGAATATCGTAAGAATGACACAGAAGACGATGGAGGAGACTGCAGAGGCAGTTATTACCGGTGAGGAGATTCTCGAGATGAGAGCTCTTGCGTCCCAGGTTCCGATCTGTGACGAGGTTCTTTACTATGCCGTAAATATGGTATCCAACACTCACCCCACGAGAGAGGAGTGCGCTCCCTCAACCAAGAAGTATCTCAGATACGGTGCATCTCCCAGAGCTGCGCAGGGTCTCGTTACCTGTGCAAAGGTGCGCGCGCTTATGGATGGCAGATATAACGTTTCCTATGAGGACATCAGTGCACTTGCATATCCCATACTCAGACACAGAATAAAGATCAACTACACTGCTATCAATGACAAGCTTACGGTAGATGACGTTATCGGATTGATAGTTAAAGAAACAAAAAAAGGCTGTTAATTCAAAGATAAAGGGATTTTAAATGAAAAAAGTGGTAATCGATGAGTCCTTTCTCAGCCAGCTTGAACGGCTTGAGACGGTGCTCAAAAACAATGTAGCCGGAATGTTCGGTGGTAATCGCCGAAGCAAGAACCTCGGCTCATCCTGTGAATTTGCGGATTACCGGGATTATATGCCTGGCGACGACGTGACTAAGATTGACTGGAACGCCTATGCCAGATTTGACAAGCTTTATCAGAAGCTTTACTTTGACGAGAGACAGATGCACACCAGGATATACCTGGACGTAAGCCGTTCTATGATACACGGCAGTGACGATAAGGCAGTGGCAGCAATCAGACTCGCCGCGGCGCTTGCATATCTCTCGGTGTCCGAAATGGATAAGGTGTCTATATACGCTATACGTGGTGGTTCTCTCGAGGAGGTCGTTTCGGGTATGGTGGGCAAGGACTCTTATCTTAACTGTATAGGCAAGCTTAACGAGCTTGAGTTTGACTCGGATTCTCGCATAAGTGAGGCTATCGTTCCTTCCTCTGTCGGACGGGGCGACGGATATTCTGTTATAATCTCGGACTTTCTGACAGATGAGAATTATGAGATGGCAATAGACCGACTTGCCGAGCAGAGAAGAGACATTCTCTGCGTACAGATACTTTCCCGTGAGGAGATAAATCCTCAGATCAGAGGTAAGATGCATCTGTTCGACTCGGAGGATCAGTCGAAGTTCTTCCGTAAGAAGATAGATCAGGACGTTGTCCGTGCATATAAGGACGCACTGAAATACGTGACCGACAGAATCAAGCTTTACTGCGAGAGCCGTGGAGGTCAGTACGTTCTTGTGCCTGCACATGCCGAGCTGTCCGAGATATTCCTCGATAAATTTGTAAATATGGGGGTACTAAAATGAGCTTTTTATATCCCCTCGGCCTGATTGGCCTTATCGGAGTTCCTCTGCTTATCCTTATCTATATTCTGAGGAGTAAGTATAACGAGCAGACGATTCCCTCCACCTACTTATGGACTCTCAGCGAAAAATTCTTCAAGAGAAGAAATCCTCTCAGTGGTCTTACAGGCATCATCAGCCTTATTCTTCAGATACTGATGGTGATTTTTGCTTCGCTCGCTATTGCACGTCCGATTTTCACCGTTCCCGAATCTGCAAGCGAGTATTGCTTTGTCCTCGATTGCTCGGGTAGTATGAATACCGTAAACGGAAATAAAACCTGCTTCGAGCTTGCAAAGAACGAGATTGAGGATATGATAGACGATGCAAGGCTTGGCAGCAGCTATACGCTGATAACTGTATCGAGCGATACCTCTGTGGTTTACGAGCGTCTGACAGACAAGAAGCTTGCCGTAGAGCTGCTCCGTGATACCGGGTGCAGTGACGGTACGGTAGAGTATTCCGATGCGCTTGAGAGAGCACAGCAGTATTTTGATGAGAACACCTCATCGCTTATCTATCTTGTCACCGACAGAGAGTATACCGATGCTGAAAATCTGGAAATTGTAAACGTTAGTTCACAAAATGCTGCAAATTATGCAATAAGTGATGCTTCGGGTGCTCTTACAGACGGTACACTTTATGCGAATGCAACCGTTTCATCCTACACCTCGGATGCTACCCTTACGGTAGAGCTTTATATTAACGGAAGTGACAGGGCAGCAGATACTGCTACCGTCAGTCTTAAGGCAGGCGAAAGTGCTGCCGTGGAGCTTTCGGGCAAAGCGACGGCATACAGCTCCTTCCGTATGGTGATAACCAATTCTGACAACCTTGCTACCGACAATGAGATTATATGCTACAATCTTACAAGCGAGGATTCATACAGCATTCTTCTTGTCAGCGAGACACCTTTGTTCTATCGTGCGCTGTTCGATGCCCTTACCGACTCGGTGGTTGACGTTATTACTCCCGAGGAATATATGGGACAGAGTGGCTACGGTCTTTACGTATTCCATTCTTACACTCCCGACGTGCTTCCCGACGCTGCCGTATGGCTTATAAATTCAAGCGAGAGCGTGGATGACTCGGGCTTTGGTATCAGAGGCATTATCGGACTTGATACACCCGGTCAGGCTGTTAAGTCAAATTCTACCTCCACCCGTGCGAGAGAGCTGCTTTCGGGCGTTGAGGGTAAGGATATTTTCATAAGTGAATACGTGAAGTACAGTGGAATGTATACCCAGTTCACAACGCTGTTTTCCTATGATTCCAATCCTCTTATCTTTGCCGGCGTCAACGCACTCGGTAACAGAGAGGTTGTGTTCGGATTTGATATCCATAAGGCGCATTTTGCGATGCTGACGGACTTTGTTGTTCTTCTTTCAAACCTTCTTGAGTACTCCTGTCCTGCAGTTGTGGAGGAAGCCTCCTACGTGTGTGGCGAGGAAATGAAGGTTAATATTACTGCTAATATTGACAGTGTTAAGGTGATTTCTCCCGACGGAGAGGAGAATTATATCGACACGTCTACTGACCTTGGTGTGATGACTCTCGATAAGGTCGGAACCTACAGAGTTGAGGTTATAGCCACCGATGGCGAAAGAACCTATGACGTCTATGCATCGGCGCCGGTGTCAGAGAGCAATCCTGCCTCTGTGGGCAGTGGCTTCTCCATAAGTGGCACAAGGAGCTTTGATAAGACCGACGGTCAGTACGATCCACTCGTTCTTCTTTTCGTGCTTCTGGCTATAGTATTTACTGCGGATTGGATGGTGTATTGCTATGAGAAATATCAGCTTCGATAATCCGTATTGGCTTCTGATTGCAATCCCACTTGCCGTGGCATTGCTTGTTCCTTACTTTATCTCCGTAAGCAAGGATAACCGTACTAAAGGATGGGTCGCATCCTTGATAATTCATATCGTAATGATTTTGTTCGTTGCGCTTTCGGCTGCAGGACTTGTCCATACAACCGTTATGACGAGAACAAAGGTTTACGTTCTGGCAGACGTTTCCTATTCTTCAAACCGTAATTTCGATGAGATTGACGAATACATCAGGCAGATAGAGGACAGATTGCCCTCAAAATCCATGATGGGTGTTATCTGCTTCGGCAAGGATACCGAAATACTCACTTCTGCAGGTGGTGAGATAAGAAGCGTAAGCGAGGCTCGGGTTGATGATGGTGGAACGGATATTGCGAAGGCACTTGATTTCACTGCAAACCTGTTTGGCGAGGGAGAGATAAAGCGCATCGTGCTTATTACCGACGGCTTTGCTACCACCGAGGAGGGTGCAACGGCTGCTGCAGTCGAGAGAACTGCTGCCAAGGGTATAAGGATTGATGCCATCTACCTTGATAATAACCTTCGTGACGGTGAGGCAGAGGTGCAGATATCCGATGCCAGCTACACCGGTGCAACCTATCTTAATCACGACAGCACTCTTGATATACTGATTGAGTCCAGCGTTCCAAACGACGTTATTCTTAATCTTTTCGTAAAGAGAGAGGGAGAGAGTGAGTATATCAAGATAGACACCTCGGTTCTGAAGGCTGATGCAGGTATGAACATCGCTTCCTTTGATCTGCCTACACACACATCGGGCGTGTTTGACTACAGGGTTGAGATGACTGCAACTGCAGATACCTCGCCTTATAATAATACCTATAATCTTACACAGACCGTGGCAGGGCAGAGAAGTGTTCTGCTTATTACCGAAAAGCGCTCGGACGTTAATGAAATCAAGGCTCTTTACGGTGACAGCGTAACAATCGACGACCGTATAATTCCGTCTGAAAGAATACCTTATACCATAGAGGATCTTGTCAAGTATGACGAGATTATCCTCTCAAACGTGGATATCCGTAAGATAGAAAATATCTACGCCTTTATTAACTCTGTGGATCTTGCCGTTTCGCAGTACGGAAAAAGTCTTATTACTCTCGGTGATCTTTCTATGCAGAATCAGGATGACGAGAGGTTTGCTATGCTCGAGGAGCTTCTTCCGGTTAAGTTCGGAAACTATAATAAAGATTCTAAGCTTTATACCATAGTGATAGACATTTCCCGAAGCATGTATCATAATCTTCCAAAGCAGCTTATTATAGCTAAGGAGGCAGCTACCAAGCTGGTTTCTATTCTTGAGGATGATGATTACGTTGCCTTCGTGACTCTTGCAGGTGAAACAAAGGTGGAGCTTATTCCCACCAGGGTTGGCGATTGCAGAGAAGAGCTGTATACTATGATACAGAGCGTTGAGCCCACGCAGGGTACCTTCGTCGGAGCTTCGCTTAATATGGCATATGAGCTTATGAAGGATATGGACTTTGAGGAAAAGCAGGTAATGCTTATCAGCGACGGTAAGCAGTATGCAAACGAGCCTATCAAGGCCATCGACATGGCGCAGAAGATGAAGGATGAGGATATTGCTCTTTCTACCATCAGTGTTCTCACTCACTCGGGCAATCCTTCGGCTCATACCGAGGGCTGTCGACTTCTGAAGCAGCTTGCCGAGATCGGTGGTGGCGTTAACTATGATTTCCTTGATGAAAACAAGCTTTCCGAGCTTATTTTTGCAGATATTGCAGATAATCTTACCGAATCTGTTGTTGAAAAGCAGAGTAAGGTAAACATCGTTATTCGCCGTGATGCTACCGTAGAGGGCATACTTTCGCTTCCCGATATAGAGGGATACGTGAACAGCAAGCCCAAGCTTGATGCTACTATGGTGCTTTCGGTAAATTATCAGAAGAGTGCTACCAGCGTAAAGGAGGTTCCTCTTTATTCCTACCGTGAACACGGTAACGGAAGGGTGGCGTCCTTCACCTCCAGCCTTTCGGGTGATTGGCTCGACGGTTGGAGCGATAGCGTAAAGAGGTCGCTGTTCGATAATATTCTTTCCACCAATACTCCCAAGGAATATATCAACTACCCCTTCAACGTTTTCGTTGATTATAAGGGAGATGCATCAAGCATTGAGATTATTCCTTCCTCTGTAAATCCTAAGGCGAAGGCGAGCATTAAGCTTACCGGGCCGGACGGCAGTGTTCAGGAAGGAGAGATGAAGTTTGATCTTAACAGATATTTCGCAAGCTTTGCGACACCCGAGGAGGGCAGATATCACGTGGAGATCACCTATACCTACGGAAATCATTCCTTTACCTCGGATACCTATTTCACCCTGCCGTACAGCGAGGAATATAACTCCTTTGTTGCTTACGATATAGTAAATATCTATGACTTCATGCGTGGAGTGGGACAGATATCCAGAGACGGAAAGATTAATCTTGAGAATGATAAAAACCAGGTTGATACCTATGAGCTCAGCTTCAGAATACCCCTGCTTATCGCTGTCGCAGTGCTCTTTGTTGTTGACGTGGTTGTAAGAAAGTTTAAGTGGAAGGACATCAAGGGTCTTTTCGCAAAAAAGAAAAAGGAGGGCGCAGCTAAATGATATCGCTTAAAAAAACAACTGCATTATTGTTGCTTGCAGCCCTGCTGTTCTCGCTTATCTCCTGTGGAGAATATCACCAGGCTACCGGTGGTGGATTGGGGAATAATACTCCGAAGCCCGACGGCTCTGTCGATCAGCCGGCACTTGACGATGATCCTACGAACGATTTTACCGTTCAGCTTCGTCTGAATGAAAAGCCGTTCAGTCCTTCCACGGCAGTAAACGTTTATTGGAACGATGGCTATAACGTCCATATCGCACCTGTTGACGAGAGTGGATTTGCAGTTATCGACGGCCTCGACGGTGATTATAACGTAACCCTTTCCAGCGTTCCTGCAGGCTATGCTTATGATTCAAACGCCTATACTGCCACGAACGATAACCGTAATATCGTTATTGAAATGTATGATCTTAACATGCTTCGTGGGCAGGGAACCAGCGTAGATGACGTTTATCAGATCGCATCCACGGGTGTCTATACGATTACCGTAAATTCCGAGGATGATTTCAGCTATATCCGTTTCGCTCCTCAGACCAACGGTACATATACCGTTGAAAGCTGGGTCAGTGCAGTGGAGGATGAGGTTAATCCCATCTGTCTTGCATATCTTGGCAGCGCGCATTACGTTTACGGTGAGTATAAAGTTACCGACGTAGGTATTTGTGGAAGCTATACCCGTAACTTTATTCATACCGTTAATATTGCCGATGAGAATATAAGCTCCTCGGGTGGAGGCTCTGTAACCTTTACCTTTGCTGTCGGTGCCGAGACCAAGAGTGGCGTTTATCCGGTTAACATCACCTTTGCCGTTAAGCGTAACGGTGGATTTGATATCACAAGGGGCGAGAAGATCGATATGATACCCGAGCAGGATTGGTCAGCATTTGATTTTGGCGCTTTTAACAGTCTTGCCGGTGGTGAGATCGTGGGTGCTGAAACTCTGTTCCCCGGAACCTTCGATTCCTATGCCTTTGATGACGATTACTATAAGCTCTGGCAGGTATCCGAGGGGGGTGACGGTGTTTATCACCTTTACGATAAGGAAAAGTATCCCGAAACCGACGGCTACGGTCCTGTTCTCGTTGCCTATATCACCGAGCCCTGTCGTTTCCTTGACAGATCCTTTACCACCATTGAGGATGCAGGTAACAATGCCCTGGTAATCCAGTCTACCTACAATTACAGATTGTTTATAAAGGGCTTTGCAGCTTTGGCTGCTGCAGGATATTACTGTACCTCCGACTGTCTCTGTCATCTTGACGGCAGCACGCCTGCCTGTCTTGTGGGGTGTACCGAGTGTAATTCGGGCTGCACGCAGGTAAGCGAGGAGCTGATGTCTGTGCGTGGATATGCAGATTATGCAAACTCTGATGGCGTTGTTCCGGTTACCGAGGAGCTTAAGCTGTTCTTGCAGAGATACGTGTCGAATTCTATGTTCTTCTTCGCTGACGGAGAGGGAGTTATAGAGACCGATCCCGATTATCCCATTGACGCCTATGAGGATTCTCAGTGGCTTTTCGCCTGTGGCTACTATAAATATTAATTAAATTACAGAATAAAAATTTGGCTTGTTTAAGGGGCTGCTTGATTTAGGCATAACCGAACAAAAAAGGTAGAGGTACTCTTAAATGTGCCTCTACCTTAAATATTTTATCTAACCGAGAAAATCTAAGGTTGAAAACCTACGGTTTTCTCTTTTTTATTTGAGTTTTTGTTCTATCTCCGCTTGCTCGCTCGACGTATGCCAATACGCCTCACGCTCGCAAACGAAGATTTCTGCTCTAAATCAAGCAAGCCCCGAAAGCTGCTTCGCACTAAGAATTCAGCAGTTGATGTCTTTACTATCCACAAAGCCTTGATATTGCTGAATTCTTAATGACTCAGCCCCTTTTTCGTATTTTTCAATTTTTTTGAGAGAAAGACAATATATAAATATATATGTAGAAAAAAACACTAAATATGCGCAAAAATCAGGGGGATTTTTACTCTGAAAATAACAGATTTTAGGGGAAATATGGCTGCATCTTCGATGAATAAAATATGAATATTAAGCATAATTATTCATATCACCGATATAATAATGTCAAAATAATACAAAAAGTGAAAAAATGTTCAAAAAACCTCTTGAAAAATAGAAAACAATGAGTTATAATGTAAACGGATATTTATTTTATTTAACAAATTATTAATATTAATTAACTTTTAATTAAATATTATTTAACATAAATATCTTCTTAATTTATATCAAAAATCCGTAATTCGCAAACGGTAAAAATTAATTGGTTATTTCACTTAAATGAAATAAAAAATTTTTTTAAAAAAGGAGAAAAATATGGCATTCAATCCCGAATTGTTCAAACAGCTTTTGCGCGTTAAGCACAGAAATCAGGCCTTGGGTATTCTGTTCAAGGTTATTGCTATTGTGGCTGCTGTAGCAGTTGCCGGTGTAGGTGGATATACCGTTTACCAGAGCATTGCTAATCAGCCCGATGCGCATGAGCACGAGTTCAGTGCAGAGTGGTCCAGCGACGAGACCAACCACTGGCACGCAGCAATCTGCGAAGATGGCGAAGAATGCGCTTCGGCTACTGCAGATCTTGCAGAGCACACCTTTGAGGAGGGCGCTTGTAGCGTATGTGGTTACGCAGATCCCACTTACGTTCCCGAGTGCACCGAGCACGCTCCCGGAGCTCCCGAGGTAATTAAGCCGGCTACATGTACTGAAGCAGGTGAGAGAAAGTTCACCTGTACCGTATGTGGTTACAGCTGGACTCAGGAAATTGCTCTCGAGGGACACGACGAGGTAACCTTAGAGGGTAAGGCTCCCACCTGTACCGAGCCCGGTCTTTCTTCCGGAAAGCAGTGCTCCGTTTGTGGCGAGATTACCAAGGCTCAGTCTGAGGTTAAGCCTATCGGTCATGACTTCATTGAGGGTACTTGTAAGAACTGTGGTGAGTTCGATCCCGAGTACACCGGTCCCAGAACTTATGTTCTCGGCGTTCAGTCCATGGAGGAGATTGCTCAGGGCGATAAGGCAGACGGTGATACAGCTACCTTTGGCAATTTCTTTACTATTTACTATTCTGCAAAGTTCAAGCTTGATGGCAGCAACAAGACCTTTGATGACGGCTTCTCAGGCTCTAAGAGACTTAACTGGGGTGGTGGCACAGACCTTACTACCGACGTTAAGGATTCTGAAGGCAACGTTATCGGCGAGGTAATTAAGAACGCTATCGAGTTCGTTGTTCCCGAAGGATACACAGCTTCCGTTAAGGTTTGGTGGGTTTGTGGTGGTACATATACCAACGCAGACGGTGTCGACGTTCCCAGACAGGTTGCTATCTATGCACCCGATGAGAGCCTTGTTGTTGCTTCTGATTTGGAACTTGCTAAGAATGCAACAGGTATTTCCGAGTTTACTCTTGAGGAGGCAGGCAAGTACTACCTCGGTAACCTTGGTAACACCAACTACTTCTTCGAGGTACAGGTTGTTCTTACTCCCGTTGAGGAAGAGCCCGTACAGGAGATTAAGGTTACTACCACCGATACATACGGTTGGTTCGACCTTTACAGCTTCACTGCTCCCGAGTCCGGTAAGTACACCTTCACCATTCCTGCAGATCTCGGTCTTTGGAGCGTAGCATCCTATGATGCTTGGGGCGCTCCCGAGGTTGACTATATGCACTATGAGTACACCTCCGAGCCTCACACTGTTACCGTTTCTCTTGCAGCCGGTGCAACCTTCGACTTCTACGTAGGTGCATTTAGCAAAGCTGACTGGACTATCAC
Source organism: Clostridia bacterium (assembly GCA_017463765.1). GTDB lineage: Bacteria > Bacillota > Clostridia > Oscillospirales > CAG-272 > UBA1740. The sequence continues at coordinate 16,517 of JAFTON010000060.1, forward strand.
TTGGTCCTTCGAGGCAGGCGAGGTTGATCCTGATGATCCCGGCACAGATGTTCCCGGTGATAACGATCCCGTTCTTTCCGTAGGTCCTAACACAGTTGTTATTGACGATGCTCACGTTAATGATGGTGTTGATTACACCTTCGTAGCTGAGGTTGACGGTACATACACCTTCGGTGGCGACCTTCTCGCTATCGTAATGGATGAGGCAGGCACACAGCTTGGTAGAGGTCAGGTATCTCTTACTGCTGGTACCTACACCGTAAAGCTTGTTTCCCTTATGGGCGCAGGCACTTATAACGTAAACGTTTCCGTTGAGGGTGCAGGCGAGGCAGGCGAGCCCGACGGTTCTGAGGAGAATCCCTACGTTTGGGAAACTCTTCCCGAGTCCGTAACCTTCGTTTCCGACAATATAAATATGATTTACTACGTATTTACTGCTACTGCTGATGGTTCTGTAACCTTCACTTGGGCAGTTGAAGGCAACGACTGGTTCAATTACTTCGAGCTTGTTGACGGTATGACCACCAACAACAACGGCTCCGGCTTTGCAAAGAATTCTCATACCTTCGTAGTTGAGGCAGGCAAGACCTATAGAGTTGGTCTTGGTACCTGGAATGAGGGTGGTGAAACCGTTGTTAGCATCGCTTTCACAGATTGCGCACACGAGTGGTCCGAGGCAACCTGTCAGGTTCTCTCCACTTGTTCCAAGTGTGGCGCTACCACCGGTGATTACGCAGATCATATTCCTAACTCCGAGAATCCTACCTGTTCAGACCCTGCTGAATGTACAGTATGTGGCATGGAAGTAGGTTACATTCCTCACGATTGGGATGACTCTCAGACCGTAGAGGCTACCTGTACCGAAGACGGTCTCTACTACGCAGTATGTACTGTTTGTGGTGAGGTAGATACCTATGTTACCGAGGCAACAGGTCACCAGAACTGGAATCTCGGTTGTGGTGAAGAGGGCGAGTGCTTCAATTGTGGTCAGACCTTCACCATGGAACACACATATCTTCAGCCTGCAAGCTGTACCGAACCCGGCTTCTGCTACGGTTGTCAGCAGACAGTAGGTGAGGCTCTTGGTCACTCCTATGACGAGACCGGTCTTTGCACCGAGTGCTATTTTACTCATACTCTTGTTGTAGCAGGTAGCGAGGAGTTTACCGGTTCTAATTGGTCTCTTGAGGATGAGGACAACGTTCTTTATTACGATTACGAAAACTTCATTTTCTATATCACATATGAAAACGTTGCTCAGGGCTTCCATGAGTTCAAGGTTATCGACGTTACCAACGGTTATAACTGGAACGTTCAGTATCCCACTTCTAACTATAGATTCTATACTCCCGAAGGCGCTACGGTAGTTATTTCCGTTGATCTTAAGGCAGGCGCTATGACCTGTCAGGTATACGCACCCGGCAGCGACGTTGCTACCGATGGTACTACCTATATGGTAGTTGGTGACAACGAGCTTTGTGGCGACGTTAATCCTGATGATGGCGACTGGGGTTGGGAGCTTGGCAACTTTGACAATATGCTCACTCTTGGCGCTGACGGCAAGTACGTTCTTGTATATGAGGGCGTTGCTGTAGGTTCATATGGTATTAAGGTAGTTAAGAACGGCAGCTACTCTAACGAATGGGGCGATAATGGCGGAAACTATATGATCAACGTAGCTTCTGACAACAGCATCGTAACCATTACCTTCGATCCCGCAACCGGTATCTCTTATAAAGTTGAAGCACCTCACGAGCACTCTTACTTCTATCCCTGTGATGCACACTGCCAGGAATGTGGCGAGCTTACTAACCCCAATGCAGCTCACAACATCGTACACGTAGAGGCTAAGGCTGGTACCGACTGTCAGACATATAACGATAATGTTGAGTACTGGACTTGCTCCGACTGTGGTTACGCATGGCTTGATGAGGCTCTTACTCAGCAGACCAACCGTATGAACGTTGTTGTTCCCGGCGAACACAGCTACTTCTATTCCTGCGATAAGGTATGTCAGGTATGCCTTGAGGAGACCAATCCTAACGCAACTCACACCATCGCACACGTAGAGGCTGTTGCTGCTACATGCTATGAGAACGGTAATATTGAGTACTGGTACTGTGAGGCTTGTGGTTATGCATGGGCAGACGAGGCTCTTACTCAGCAGACCAATATGATGAGCATTGTAACTCCTATGGCACACGCTCCTGCAACTCACGTAGAGGCTGTTGCTGCTACCTGCGTTGAAGACGGCAACATCGAATATTGGTACTGTGAGGCTTGTGGTCAGGCATGGCTTGACGAGGCTTGCACTCTCAACACCAATCTTAAGGCAGTAATTCTTCCTGCTCTTGGTCACACCGATGCTAACTATGACGGCAAGTGTGAGACCTGTGGTAAGTATTTCCTTCCCGAGGCAGGCGTAGCATTCAAGCTTCAGCTTGTTCAGGCTAACCTTGGAAAGACTCTTTACTTCACAGGTAAGATGGACGGCTACTACTATGCAACCGGCGATTATAATGCAGCAGTTGACGTTTATATCGAAGAGGCTGACGGTGGCTTCAATATGTACTTCCTTGAGGGCGAGACCAAGAAGTATCTTTACGTAATTGCTTCCGGCACTTACATCAACGTTAAGATTGGTACTTCTAACGAGGGTAACCTTTGGTCCTTCAACGAGCAGTACGGTTCTCTTGTAACCGTTGTTAACGGTACTGATTACTACATTGGTACTTATAATTCATTTAACACTATCAGTGCTTCCAAGACCTCTTACGTTAACGCTTCTAACGTAAATGTTAGTCAGTTCATCGCAAGAGCGATCGTTATCCCCGAGCATGAGCACGTTTATTCTGAGGCTACTTGCACCAAGCTTGCAACATGCTCCATATGTGCTCTTACTACCGGTTCTCTTCTTGACCATTCTTATGGTGAGGGCGTTGAAACTGCACCTACCTGTACTGCTGACGGCTTCACAACCTATACTTGTGTAAACTGCTCTGCAACCAAGAAGGAAGCAGGTGAAGCAGCTCTCGGTCATACCACCGAAAGTGGTGTTTGCGAAAACTGTGGCGAGAATATCGGTGGCGAAGTAGAGAATCCCGCTCTTTCTAATGCGACCCTTAGCTTCTCCGACAAGGCTAACCGTACTTCCTTCTCTTCCTCTCAGCAGGTTTGGGAGCAGAACGGTGTACAGGTTACTAACAACAAGGCTGCTTCCAGCAGTAACGTTGCTGACTATGCTAAGCCTGCTAGTTTCTATGCAAGCTCTCAGATTATAGTAGAGGGCGCCGGCATGACTAAGATTGCATTTACTTGTAATAGTTCTACTTATGCTACAAATCTTAAGAACTCTATCGGTACTGTTTCCGGTGCAACCGTTACCGTAAGTGGATCTGTTGTTACCGTTGTATTTGAAACAGCTGTAGATAGCTTTAACATTGCAAAGCTTACTGCTCAGGTTCGTATGGACTCTATCACTGTTAACGGTTAATTATTTACTTAATAATTGTTAGCTTAAATAGTTTTTTAAACCACACCTCGCGAGAGGTGTGGTTTTCTTTTTTTGTTGAAACCGTAAATTTTGTTCATATTTTTTCGTTTTTTTGCACAAATGATATGCAGCCAAATTTGTCAGAATATCACAAATACACATAAATGAACAAATGTACAAAAAATGTCAAAAAAACTATTGACATCAGGAAAAAAATGGTGTATAATCCTTGCTTGGTGTTAAAACCGAACTTATTTTTCGTAATATAATATGCAAATATTATAAAAAAACTAAGGAGGCCTTTCAAATGAAAAGGAAAATCCAGCTGCTTCTTTGCGTAATCGCAATGATGGCACTCTGTCTTACCTCTTGCTTCCTCTTTGAGAATGACGAACACGAGCATTCCATCGAGCATGTAGAGGCAAAGGCTGCTACCTGTACACAGGTAGGTAACATTGAGTATTGGTACTGTACCGAATGTGAAATCGTTTGCACCGATTCTGCATTCACCCAGCAGATCGAGCTTGCTAACACTGTTGTTAATAAGCTTGCTCACGAGTACACCAATACCTGCGATGCTCACTGTAAGAACTGTGGCGAGCTCACTAACGAGAACGCTGCACACACCGTTGAGCACGTAGAGGCAAAGGCTGCTACCTGTACCGAGAACGGTAACGTTGAGTACTGGTACTGCACTGTTTGTGGTTCTGCATGGACCGACGAGGCTAAGACACAGGTAACCAACCTTAAAAATGTTGTTATTCCTGAAACCGACCATGAGTATCTCAACGCCTGCGATGCACATTGTATGCACTGTGGCGAGCTCACTAACGAGAGCGCTTCGCACACCGTTGAGCATGTAGAGGCAAAGGCTGCTACCTGTACCGAGAACGGAAACGTTGAGTACTGGTATTGCACCGTTTGTGGTTCTGCATGGACCGACGAGGCTAAGACACAGGTAACCAACCTCAGAAGCGTTGTTGTTCCTGCGACCGACCATGAGTATCTCAACTCCTGCGATGCACATTGTATGCACTGTGGCGAGCTCACTAACGAGAACGCTTCGCACACAGTTGAGCATGTAGAGGCAAAGGCTGCTACCTGTACCGAGAACGGAAACGTTGAGTACTGGTA
>JAFTON010000015.1 GCA_017463765.1 Clostridia bacterium
AGGTACTCTTAAATGTGCCTCTACCTTCAATATTTATCTAACCGAGAAAATCTAAGGTTGAAAACCTACGGTTTTCTCTTTTTTATTTGAGTTTTTGTTCTATCTCTCGCTGAGGCTCGGTCACACTCGGGGTCTGACAGTCCACTGGACTGTCATTCAATACCCTCGTGCCGCTACGCTACGCTCGACGTATGCCAATACGCCTCACGCTCGCAAACGAAGATTTCTGCTCTAAATCAAGCAAGCCCCGAAAGCTGCTTCGCACTAAAAATTCAGCAGTTGATGTCTTTACTATCCTCAAAGCCTTGATATTGCTGAATTCTTAATGACTCAGCACCTCTTTCCTCGCTATGCGATTATTTATAAACGTATTTCTGAAGGAATTCGTTCACCTTCTCGGCAGGAATCGCGAAGCCTATGTTTTTGTCATTATTGCTTTTTTCATAGTTTTCCTTTTCTTAGTTTATACAGAAAATCTCTCGGGCAAAGAACGAATAAACTCTATTCTTCGCAGGGCGTCCGACAGTCTGCCTCTTCGGTGATCTGTTTTACCCTTATTGATACTCAATATTGCATTATCACAGGCTTTAATAAGGTCTGCGTGATTATCAATACAGCGCTTTATAAAGGATATATCCTCCTCGTCGCTATTAGCAAGATAGAAGCTAAGGCTTAAGGAATTATATTTGACAAGCAAGGGCATAATGCTTGTTCTTGAGACACCTATCGTTCCCTCGGCATCACCGATTATGCAAACATCCTTGAACATTCCCGGCTCACTGAGTATTCCGTAATTCCAGCATCCGTCAGTCTCTCCGTAGAACATTCCCTCGTCAGGATCACCCGACATAAAATTATAGGTAAGCTTCATTCTCTCGCACTCATATCGGATACCATCGGGAACGGGAATGCCCAGCTTATCAAGCTTTTTGATACAGATAGCTGCATCGCGTGTCATATAATACTTGTCCCATCCGTCACGGGTCTCACCGTCATCAGATGCCCTGGACGTGAAATATCCTGAAAAGTTTGTGATATTTATTACAGCAAAGAATGCTTTCGCAAATCGACCTGAATCAAGAATTTTGCTTAGCAGGAACAGCGAAATCTGTAGGCTTCTGTGTGCATAACGGCTTACAATATGGCTTCTTGGGAAGGTAACAATTTCGGTAAGCTTCTGAACTAAGGGTTCAATTGGATAATCGGCAGGGAACATATCTACCCATTGCCAGTTTGTAACGTATTCATAATATTCCGTATAATAGGAACAATTATAATTTTTTTCTTTTTCTTCAAGGTCGAAGGAGGATAGCAACAATTCCTCTGCCTTAGCGTATTCCTCTCCGAGTATTAACCATTTAACGTAGTTATTACTTGCATAGGATGCTAACGCCTCATCGTGTGCCTGTTTTCGCAGCCTTGCTTCGTTTTCTGCTCTTTTTGCCTCGAAATCGAGTATCACCTCTTTAACCTTATCCACGGTTACCTTTTTGGATTCAACTGCCAGAATTGCATTAAGCAGCAAAGTGTCAAGGAAAGAGAGAGGTTGTCTTTCTTCGGAGGCTTGCTTTTCGTAATACTTTGAAAGCCTCTTATATCCCTTTGATACGTCGATGAAGAATTCGCCGGATAAGGTCGGGTCGGTTAACCAATCCTTAATGCTCTGATGAACGAATTGAATGGTCTTGAGCCTATAATTAGTATTAACTCCACAGCTTGACTCGGCATTGGTTACAAGGCTCTTTACATTAAGACGAAGCTCCCATAGGCCGTATCTGTCAAGCCCAAGACATTCGGTAATTACATCTTCGGGCAAGTCGTCGTTAACACAAAGCAGCTCCAGGAAGGGACGCATCTCCAAAAAGCTATCCCGGGTTTCAAAAAGACGCTTGAAAAATGAATGATAGAAGTTGAAAAGTCCCGAGGGAAGTCTGTTGGCATCATTAAGAGACATACTGCCGTTATCGATAGCATCACAGAAGGATACGGCGTATAAAAAGCTTCCTTCACTTTTTTCAGCAAGCTTGCAAACCTTGTCACTGTCTATACTCAAATCCAATCTGTAGGCTAAATATTCCTTAATATCGTTAATGTTTTGCTCAAGCGAGTCATCAAGCATTATGATATTGGATTTTGCAAAGAGTGATACGGTGCTTGCATCATACCGTGAGGTAAACAGAACCTTTATCCAACTCGGTAGCTGTGTGGATTTGCGAATCAACAGCTCGGATACCTCGGAGGAGACTTCATCAAGACCGTCGAAGATCACAATTCCTTTTCCACGGTTTCCGTCTATACAGCATTGTAATGGATTAAGTATAAGATAATCGAACAGGGCAGCAGCATTATACTTACTAAGCTTGGCATCGTTACAGAGGCTTAACAGCATTCTTCTGTAATCCGGCACTGCAGCAGCTAATTTAAATGCAAAATGCTTGATAACCGTATCGACGGAACGAAATTCATAATGATCCCATTCAAAGAACATAGATGTGAGAACGTCGGGATTATACTGGGCGAGATTTGCCGCGAATGCGCTTTTACCCGATCCGGGAACGCCGTAAATAATGAAGGGATCCCGGGAGCTGTCGGCAAACCAATCGTTTACTTTCTTCATAAGCCACCCTCTGCCTACGAAGATCTGCTTTAAGAGCCTATGTTCCTTGGAGGTGTTGTTGCTGATAGATAATTCGCTGCTTATTTTATCCAACTCATCAGCATACTGTGTTGCTTCATCGCTACTCAGCGACTTTAAAAGCAGAGCCATTTTTTCTTCAAAATAATCATTCCAATCCTCTTCTGAAACATCCATCCAATCGCTCATATCAATCCACTGTGTATTACAAACCATCGAGGGAGGATTAACCTCGTTTTCGTTCTCCAATAAAACGGTTTTTATGTAAGCATTCTTTATGCATACGGCTATTTTCAATTCATCAAGGCATACGCCGGGATTGCGAACCGAGTGCTTCGATAAAAAGGAAATTACACCGTTGCTGCCGATAAGACCGTTTGTAATTCTTTCTCTCCAATCCTTGCCGGCAGGAATTTCACTGGTATCTATCCATACGTCGTATCCCTTGTTGGTAAGATACTCTTTAATCCTTTTGACGACCTCTGCATTTTTATCGTGACCGTAGCTCAGGAATATGCGCATTCCTTTAGCCGTGGTGGGGGTGTCAAAACCGTTTTCACAGTCCTCGCAATAATATCTGTTTCGTTTTTTACTGAAAAATATGTTTTCTGAAGCGCAAAACGGACAAATTTTCATATTCTGCTCCTTAATTTTCTATTAGCTCGTACTTAATCTTATGTCTCTTGCAGTATTGCTCTGCGTAGGAGTCCTTCGTACATTTTACGAGAATATCCGGATACTCCTCAAAAGCCTTTCGAGATGATTTCTGATTCGCCTTACCTTATCAATATCCTGATACGAGTGCGAAATAAATATCCATCCACCGTTTTCATATCTTTTATCCGAAAACCGAATATATATATTGTAATTATAACATATTATATTCAGAAAAGCAACAAGGATAGAAAAGTAGATTGCTACTTTTTGAATTCGTCGATCAGGAAGCAATATTTTGTTTTCATAAATAAAGTTAAGGCTGACAGAAAAATTCCATCAGCCTTATTGTTATTTAGCAAAATTATCAGCAAAAACGGGATAACCTTGCAAGTTGATATTTAATTATGGGTTTGTTTATTTCTTTCCTTTGAAGATATTCTTAAACTCGGTGTAATCCTCTTCGAGAAGCTTATCTCCACAGACGCACTTAACGTACTTGGAGAAGATGCGACGGAAGAAGTTGCCGATAGCGTTCCAGAATCTCTTCCAGCCACTTGCCTCTTCAAGACACTTGGAGTGATCCTTTTCCTCCTCATCATCGGGATCGGTGGGCTCATTGGGATCATCGGGGATGTAATCGGGATCGATCTCACCGCACTCGCATCTGCCGTCAACGAATACGTGCTGATGCTCGGGAACAAATTCAGGATCGATCTCGCCGCACTCACAAACACCGTCAACAAATACGTGTCTATGCTCGGGAAGCTCAGGCTCGTAATCGGGATCCCAGTTACCGCACTCGCAAACGCCATCAACGTAAGTGTGCTGATGCTCCTCCTTGGGAATTCTCTCCCAAACGGTATAAACGTAGGTATCCTTATTCACAATAATAGTGTCGCCGGGGTTGTACTCCACGCCGTCGATCTCCCAGCACTTGAATCTGAAGCCCTCATCGGGGATAAGAGTGCAATCTTCAAGAACGAAGCTGTCACCGGGATAGAACATATCGCCGGGCTGTGTACCCTGTCCGCCGCCCTTAAGCTGGTAGGTAAGGATGAACATAGGATCCTCGTCGCCTACTACAACAAACTGACCGAAGGTGTCGGTTGTAAATGTGACAGATTCGCCGTTTACGGTAGGCTCAACAACCTTGTCGATTCTACCGTCATTAGATATAATGCAAACTCTGGTTTTCGTATGCTCGTCGTACTTAATGGGAGCGTTAACCGTGATAACGTACTCACCGCCGGGAGCTACGGAATAACCGTTATATCCCACGTTTACGTTAAACCATACGTAGATGCTGGTATATTCACCGAATTTAGTCTCAATCTCATCTATAAGATAGTCAGAAATATCGTTCTTATCGCCTTTATCAATGGTAATCTCAACGCTGGGATGAATTGAAATGTCGGGTTTTTCGTGGAAATCAAGGATAATGCCATTCTCGTAATCAACATGATCCTGCTTGTATTCCTGCTCGGGCGGAATCTCAACGGGAACAAAGCTTTCACCGCCACAAAGGTCGCAGACGTAAAGCATTACGTCACGTTCAAGGTATTCATTCGGGCCCTTCACGAATACAACACTGTAGTTACACTCATCCTCAACAGAGTGCGCACCGCACTCGCAGGACCTGAAGTGAACGCCTGTGTGCTCACCAAGGCTGGTTACGGGCATCCACTCTCCGAGAGCGTGACCTTCACCCTCGCACGCCCACTCTTCAACTGCTACGGAATAAACTCTGAAGCACTCGGTGCAGGATGTAACGATAGCATCAAGTCTCGAGAACTGGGAAGGACCGTAAACCTCTTTGTCAACAAGAGTGCAATCTACTCTGCACTCCTCGCCGCAATCAAGGCAGAATGCAAGGTGCGCGCCGTCAAAGCTCAGCTCCTCGGTAGCATCTCCGTATCTGTGTCCCTTAGGAGGAACTACGCCCCATTCATCGGTCACGTATACGGGCTCCTCGCCATTAACATCCTTGTAGATCTGACCGCACTTTGTACAACGATAGCTATGCTCGAAGCCCTCCTCGGTACAGGTGGGAGCAGTTCCGCGGACGAACTCAAGAGTGCATCTGTCGCAGGTCTTGGGGGTAAACTCAAAGGTAACAAGCACTACTTCGAAGATATTCAAGCCCACGCATTTTTCACCGTTAACGTATACGTCGACCTCGTCGGCGAAGGTGTAGCTATCGGTAGGAGAAAGTGCAATTATGCACAAAATTTTATGGTTGGGGCTGAATGCTTCGTCCTTGCCGTAGGGCAGGCCATCCTTGCCTGCATCCGTCCATGCAATACCGTTGAAGGTGTAATCAACTGTGTCGACAATGCTCTGATCGGAGAATACCTTATCTGTTCTGATCTGTGTGAAATCGGGTTTCTCACCAACTACGGGAGTAGGAATAGTTATTTCAAACTCATAAAGGGGTGCCTTGGGACACTGGTAATCCACAAAGATGCACATTGTGTCGTGAGCCTCGGTAACCATGCTGACCTCGCCGGGAGTGCCGTTGATCTCACCCTGAACGGTAATACCTACCTTCGGGTCAAAGGCAAAGCTGCTCTCGCCCTGTGCCTTAAGGTATACGAGAAGTCTGTATCTGTGACCGGGAAGGAAAACGTCATCCTTGGTAAGAACTCTGCCGCCGTCGGTGTAGTCAATCCACTTTACACCGTTGACAGTTCCCTCGTAGATGCCGTCCTCAGCATAGAAGGAGTTGGAATCGGTCTCGCAATAGAAGTCGGGCTTCTCGCCGGCTATCGGAGTCTGTATGTTGGAGATACCAACGTAGCTTATGATCTCGCTGTCACAGGCAAAGGTAGCATAAGAAACGCCGTAGTGGAAATCGTCGGCAGCATCGAACGCCTCGGGATTAACCGTAAAGACGTAGTCACCGCAAACTACGCGGTAATTTGCTTTACCTGTTTTTTCGTTGTAGTTAAATGTCTTGTCGCCGGTGGTATGAAGGTTGATAAGAACGCGATAGCTCTCACCCATCTCGAAGGTGGAGGCTGCATTAAGCTCGTTGTATCCGCCCCCCTCCAAAAGCTTGATCCACTTAACGCCCGTAACCTCTACACCGCTTGTTTTCGAGGTGATGTTAAAGTTAGGATTCTGACCTGCGACAGGCTCAACAACGCCGTTAAGCTGGACCTGCTTAATAGGCTCTGCAACCGTATACTGGGTTTCAAGAATAATCGCTCTCTGGGATTGAGCATTGGATGAGAAGTATGTAGACTTCTGACCGTTAATGGTGTAATCGTCATTGGAGGTACCGGGGGCGAACTCCAAGCCGGAAACGCATTTTAAAACGACCTGTACCGAATAAGTCTTGCCTGCCTCAAACACGTCGTTTACGCCGAGTGCCTTTCCGGTTTCGCGGTCATACCAGAGAACGCCGTTATAGAATCCGCCTGCCTCATATTCACCGTCTGCGTATACGTAGAACGAGCCGGTATCTCCGTAGAAAGCGGGATTTGCGCCCGCTATGGGCGTGGGAATCTCAACGTCAAGCTTACCAACAGTACCGATCTTGGGATTGCCGGAGTAAAGGGTGATATATGCCTCTGTCCTATCTCTATTAACAGAGTACGATGTGACGAGCTCTCCGTTTACACGAACGTTAAGCGAGCCCTGAGAGTTAAATCTGTATCCGCTTTTTGCGCGAAGGGTAATTTTATGCTCGTAATAACTCTCAATATCATCAACTATTGCGCCTACGCTGTATTCATTGCCGTTCTCGTCATACCAGACGTTTTCCAATACCCTGAAGTTGCCGTCGATGATCTCGGCATCCTCGAGCTTTTCGAGGAAAACAGGCTCCTTAACATTCTGAATGTGAAGTGCGGTAATACTAGTATAAAGTCCACCGTAGTTAATCTCAAGGGTAACGGTCTCTCTGTCATCGCTAACAGTGTAATTGCTGCTACTAATGAATGATCCGTTGACATATACATACATTGAATCGTAGGGGAAATAGTTGCCGTCCTTACAAGCGATGATAATAACCGCCTTGTATTTTCTTCCCAAAGCAAAGGTATCGCTGCCCCAATCCATCTCGGTATAATCATCGCCAATTGTGCTTCGATACCAGGCAACGTCCTTTACCTCAAGCTGGGTGGTATTGTTGAGAGTGATATCGGTGTCGATATGCTCTCCAACCTTAGGCGCATCAAGACCTGTGATCTTGAATCCCATAACGGAGCCTCGCTCATCAGGAAGTGCGTTTGACTCAATGGGATTTATGAGGATCAACGCTACAACGCACACAGCCATTACCAATGTCAATGTAATGACCCGAAGGATTTTATTGTGTTTTTTCATAGTTTTAATTCCTTTCGTTTTATGAAGGATGATTTATTTAAAGCGAAAATAGCTAAAATGTAAGCTTAAGTTCGCAAAAACAGGATTTGTGCCAACTTCTTGGCTTTTTGAATATTCGATTTACATACAGTCAAAGTACCAGGTGAGCAGAATCTGATATCTTGCATCTGCGTCAGCGTAGAACTCGGCTGCTGTCTCCTGATCGTTTATAAACACCGTAACACCGGGACCGTAGTAGCCGGGTGCGAACTCGTGACCCTCATCTGCCTCAAGAACTATATGCACCTGATAAAAGCCACCGGAAACACAGGTTTCGCCGTCAGCCATAAGCCTTGCAGTCTCAAAGGTACCGTCGCTCTCGGTGAAGTCATACCAGAGAACGTCGCCGATATGGAAGCCGTCGTAAACGCAGATGAAATCAGAGTCGGGAAGCTCGCCTGCAACAGGTGTATCTACACCAACCACGCCAATATGCGAGACGGTAGTGTCATTACATCCGATGTAGGTGTAAAGCTCTATTATGTCTCCATCTACCTGTATAGTCCAGCATCTTACGTAATTTATAGTTGCAATCAGCTCGTAACACAGGTCCTCGACACCATAGGCAAGCTGATAACCATCCTGAATTCGTACACGGGCTCTGATATAATATCTGTCGCCCGAGGTCTCAAAGCGATAATCTGCTCCAAAGGGATCAAGACCTATTTTGCCGGTAACCTCATCGTAGGTTTCCTCGCCCCAATCCACCGAAACGATCTCAACTCCCTCCTGCAGTGCGTAAGGAGTGTCGTCGGTAGCAGGCTTTTCGCCCGTATAGGGCATCGTAACGCCCAGTATATCAATTCTGTATATGATCTCGCCGTCGGGATCGGGTGTGGGGTCGGGTTCAGGAGTAGGATCGGGCTCTGCCTCGGTTACAGCCTCAAAGGTAAATATCTTCGAATTAAGGTCGTAGGTGAAATCGTAGACGCCTGCTTTCGGGATATAGAGCATGTTGCCGTCCTTATATGTCATAACGGTAACGAGCGAGCTGTCCGACCCCTCGTGGAGGATCATGGGAAGAGCCTCAAAGGAACTGTTGCAAACGGAAACATTGGAGCTTTCGGTAAACTCAAAGCGCTTTGTAATTATGCCATCCTCATCTGAGTATATCTCCTCGTAGGTAGAGCCATGCATCAGATATACCAATGCATTTCCATAGCTTACGTCGTAAATATCGAGGCAAAGCACGCCTGTTTCTACGTTATAGGTAAGGTCGGCCTTGCAGTTCCAAACAAAGCTGAACATATTGTAAGCCGAATGAAGCTTTGCAAGTGAGGTGTCAACAGAAGGATCAAAGTTTACGGGAAGGTCTTCATAGTCGCTGCCCATGATGGAAAGGGAATCTCCTACCGAAACGACAAGACCGGTATATTTTACTATATTACCCTCGGAATTGACGTTAATGAAGCTACCCTCGTGGTAGATTATGTACTTATCGGAGATAATGGTATCGCCACCGATGTCGTCTCCACCACCTTCACCACCCGAGGCTGCAACGAAGCGAACCTCGTGAGTGATCTTGTTGATGTAGAAGTCATAAGTACCTGCCGTCTGGAAGGTGATGATCCTACCGTCGGTAACGATGCCTGCCGTTCCTGCGGCAAGAGTCATATCTGCAATATAGTTATTGTCGGTGTCCCATACCTTGAACTCATCCCACGCACCCATAGTAAGACCGAGATAGCACATCTCGTCGGGATTGTCGGGATTTACTGTAAGATCAAGCTTATTGTTGTAGGCAATGTAAATCTTATAAGGAATACTTACCTCTTCCTCACCACCAATGTATTCAAGGAAGAGAACGCCTGTATATACGTTGTATTTAAGGTTGCAGGTGCCTGCCTTATTTGTATAAGCATAATAGTAATCACCGTAAACCGTTACGTCAACCAGCGACTTATCCATAGCCTCGTCAAGAATTATGGGAAGGGGCGAGTTTCTCGCATCGTAAATCATAATACAGGAGGAGGTGGTTACACTTAAGCCGTTGTAGAAAACGTCGCCGTTTTCATCGGGAACGAGAGTTAACTCAACATCGGTATAAATGTAGATTTCAGATAAAGGATCGGTGGTATCGCACTCTATGGTGAAGGTATTGAAGGCAGGGAGATACATAATATTGAACCTGCCACTCTTTTGTACGCAAATAAGGTCACCGTCACGGGTGATCGCAGTAATATCGCCTGTGATATCCGACAGATTGTCAGCGCCGATAGTGCCACCTGTGGTAAGGTTCTTAAGGCTGAAGCTTTCGCCTTCCTCAAGATCGATAATGGTGTAATAGAACCAAAGTCCGTTTTCGCCTATATATTCAATGAAATCGGAGTTATTTAGCGTTGTTTCGTTGGTGAGAGTATCTACAAACTCGCTTTCAGCATCGGCAGAATCCGAGAGATCGAAGCTGTCGAAGGTAACATCCTCGCGCTCGCCCTCAAAATCAATGCCGAAGGACTCTCCGTGGTTGGGAGCAAACACCTTTGTTATGTAGATTAACTTATTTCCGTTTCTGTCAAACTCAAAGGCGTAACGAGCCGTAAAGTCGAATACTATCTCACCGTCCGTGCCCTTGTGATAATCCCATGTATTCCAGGAGAGCTCCTCGTCAATATCCTCATAACCCCATACCGTGTCGCTCTCGGTGTCACGGATGAGGAGCTTATCGCCTGCGTTAATATAAGCGTAGCCGTAAACATAGGAGGTTGATTCGTCTGAAGTATAGGTCACGAAGTTCATAGCAAACCTATCGCCGTTTATCTCAATTACAATGCCCTTGTAGTCAGAGTCAACTGCTCCACACTCACACTTACCGTCAACGTACACGTGCTCGTGGGAAGGAACATAATCGGGGTCAACCTCTCCACACTCACACTTACCGTCAACGTACACGTGCTCGTGGGGATCGGGATCGGGAGTGGTCTCTACGTACTCGTAGATATTGATTATTGCACAGTAGGATACAACCTCAATAACGTACTTGCCTGCGGTATTAAATTTAATAGTATTGCCGTTGATGCTTACAGCACCGCTTGCAGTTCTGATATCGCAGATATGATCGGCTGCCTTCATATAGGAAGCTCCAATAGAAAGGTCAAAGCTATCGCCGGCCTCTACGTCTACAACTGCCTTAAAGAGGAAGATATTTTCTAAATCAATGGGAAAATCACCACCGAGCCAAAACTCTGTTCTGTAAAACTCGCCGTTTAGTAAGGGCCAGGTGTGATATTTGTACTCGTCGCTTCCCACCTCGAGATCTGCCTTCTCCATAGGAATACTTTCTGTGCCGGATGTGAGAACGGGATTATTTACAGATGCTCTGTCAATACGCTTCAGTAGGATTTTTCCGTCGCCACCAATGCTGAAGGCTACCCACCATTCAGAGACATCACTACCGAAGGCTATGCTGCCGTCCTCGGCCTTTGAATACGACCAGGTGTTCCAAGCCATACTCTCGCTTATGTCGTCATAATCATAAACTGTATCTGTTTCAAGATCAATAATTCTGAACGAGGTATATTGATCGCTGCCGAAGATACCAAAAACGTATGCACCCATATCGCCACCGTAATAGCTTACGTATTCCATTGGGAACATTACCGGCTCGGTAGTATATCTATTTTTCATCTCAATGACCACACCGGAATGAGTGTAACCGTCCATAGAGAGCTTAATGCCGCCTTCAACGTTGTAGATAACGGTAACGGTTGACCTTGAGTCGGTGCGGATCGTTTTCTCCTCGGGGTCAATGTTTCCGAGAATGGGTGCACCTGTGCTGGCAAGCACTTTTTCACTAACTGTAAATTCGCGAAGGTTAGCGGGATTTTCTGTGTCACAGACCGTAACTCTCTGTCCTGCTAAAACATCAAGATCCGAGATAATGAAAGTAATGTCATTTTCACTCTCCGATGCTGTGACAAACTCTCCACAGGGCACTCCGTCAAGGCAGAGGGAAAGCTTGGGGGCAAGCTTTGGAAGTATGGCATCGGCAATAGGATTCTTGTCCTCATCAAAGGCATTGCCGCAAACGCCACACTTATAGTGACCGATACAGCCCTCCTCGTTTAAGGTAGGCTCCTTTGCCTCTATCCATTCGCCATAGGCGTGATCACCGAGCACGAAAGCAATATCCTCGTCACCGCATACACTACAGGTACGCACTGCTTTTCCGGTGCGAAGACAGTCATTTTCTTCAACCAGAACGAATTCGCCATAGCTGTGATCTGCCTCGGGAGTATCACGCTGCTCGGTAATGCCACACAGCTTGCAGGTGCGCTCGGTTACGCCCTTGCTGGTGCAGGTGGCTCTTTCTATTACTCTGAAATCGCCCCACTCGTGCACGCACTTCGATTTTTGAGCAATAATAAAGCGAGAGAAGCTGCTTGTTTCAAAGGTTATTACGCCGTCCGAGACGGTGGGGATGATCTCCACTACCGTATTATCCGACTTGATGTGGAAAACGACGTAATCCGAAGCCTCGACGCCGGGCATCGGAACAGAAACCGTCACCTTATTCTTCGGCTGGATTTTGTCCCTTTCTTTGATGACGTGGATCTCAAGAATAAGAACCCTGCCATCCTTGTCATATTCCTTATTGGCGATTGCCGCGAGGGCTGCTGCACCCTCTACCGTATCCGCTTTGATCTCTTCGGTTATAAGGATCGAGCCTTTTTCAAAGCCGCCGCCCGTAACGGTAATGCCATATTCGTTTTGCAACGACTCGAGCGTGTTGCTTTCTTTATCACATTCCGTAAGGGAAAATAAAAAAACGGCAATCAAAAGAAGAATGATTGTTACTGTTAGGGATTTTTTCTTCATTTTTAATGCCTCCTTTTATTTTTCCCCTTGCCCCGTAAGACAAGGGGATATTGTTTTGTGCCTATTATTTTTTCTTGAATACTGCGATGAGGTCGGCAAAGCTCTTTTTCTTGATAACAAACCAGACAAGAGCAAAGCCGCCGATGCCGACTACTGCGACAGAGCCGATCACGATACCTACAATTGCGCCTGTGCCGAGTCCGTCTTTATCGTCGCTCGGATCATCGGGAGTGTTATTCGGGTTGTCGGGCGTATTGTTAGGATCGTCGGGGTTGTTGGGAGTGGTACTCATCTGATATTCACA
>JAFTON010000061.1 GCA_017463765.1 Clostridia bacterium
ATCTATACCCTTTGCAAAAGTGTCTTTTCTCTTAATTTGTAACTGTAAGGTCTTATTCATTTCTGCCCATTCTTTATTCATAAATTAGCACCTCGCTAAATTCTGGATTTTCGGTGAGTTTATTATAGCATAATATCTAACCAAAATCAATGTGTTTCTTCAGCAAATCAATAATTGAACGATACCCCATAAATTGAACGAAAGGGGTATAAAGTGAAGGATTTATTTTTTATGGCTAAAAACAAAAAAATTGCAAGGATGAAAACTATCCCGGCAAGCCTGATAATTTTAATGAAATCCTGCTCCGCAGGATGAAATCCGAGTGAACTCGGATGAAATCTTCGGTGTGCCACCTCAGATGAAATCAAATCCGCCTCAATTAACCCCGCGTTAGCGAGATTTCATCACAAAGTGATTTCATCCACGAAGTGGATTTATTCCGACGCAGGCGGATTTAACAGAAAAAGACTCAGAATTGTATCCAATCCTGAGTCTTTTTCTGTGAGTAATCTAAAATTTTGATACATATTATAATGGGTGCAAATTTAGTGTTATGGGTGCATTTTCTTGTAACGGGTAGCACCTATTTTAGTTCGATAAATTGGAATTTGATGATCAAAATAATCCTCTGTTATATTTGAATTGAGCGTATAGGATAAGAACCAATCCAATCAAAATGCCTACACCTATTACCAATCCGCTTGTCGCTATATGTTCTAACGCTTGTATAACGGCACCTGCGATTATTGCCACGCCGACAATAAGAGTTCCAAGACCTACAAACAAACAGTATGACTTTTGGTTCTCTTTCGTGACCTTACGGCGATTGTACCAATGGATCGTGCCGATGTTTCCGCACATATTGAAGATACCGAGCAGTACTAAAACAACACCTAAGCCTAATTGAACTAAGCACTCTCTCAGCGGCTCGATAAAGACAAATCCCAATATAAATAGACCGATAGCACAACCTACCGCAAAACCGATGATAACCTTTTTCTGTTGGTCTATGGTTTTGTTTTTCGACACAAGGATTTCTTCGTTGTTCTTGTTGGGGATAAGCTCGTCGATTGTGATGCCGAAATAATCGGCTAACAGTCCTAGCGACTCGTCATTCGGTAATCCCAAGCCGTTCTCCCATTTTGCAACGGCAGATCTTGAGATATGTATATCGGCTGCAAGCTTTGCTTGAGAGATGCCTTTTTCGCTTCGCAGCTCTTTTAATTTTTTGGAAAATTCCATAGAAACACCTCCGTTCTTTCTGCCCATATTCTATCATATTTTCGGCTAAAAATCTACCCTTTGGAGTGTTACTTTACGGGTTACGGTGTTACTTTGATAAATAACATCAAATTCTTATTTATCGGTGAGTTTATTATATCACATAATCCATTGAAAATCAATAATTCTTTTAAGCGAATCAATAATTGAACGATACCCCATAAATTGAACGAAAGGGGTATAAAGTGAACTATTTATATTTTACCGTTAAAAAAAGCTCGCAAGAACGAAAAACATCCCGGCAAGCTTTGTAATTTTAATGAAATCCTGCTTTGCAGGATGAAATCCAAACGAGTTTGGATGAAATCTTTGGTGTGCCACCTCAGATGAAATCAAATCCGCCTACTCTTTTCTCGCTGCGGCTCGGTCACACATCGGCTCTGACAGTCCACCGGACTGTCATTCAACACCTCGGTGCCGCTTTGCTACCTTGCGAAGCAAGATTTCATCGCGGAGTGATTTCATCCACGAAGTGGATTTATTCCGACGCAGGTGGATTTAACTGAAAAAGACTCAGAATTGTATCCAATCCTGAGTCTTTTTCTGGTGCAGGTGACGGGATTTTCGCCCGTGGCGACCTTAGCCGACAAACAGCCCACCGGGCTGTTTGGTCCTTCGGACAAATTGCTCCCGCAATTTTCTCCCTATTTCAAATCCCACCACCTTTATAAAACAAAAAGGACACACCACAAGGGTATATCCTTTTTGTTTGGTGCAGGTGACGGGATTTGAACCCACACGTCTCTCAACACTGGAACCTGAAACCAGCGCGTCTGCCGTTCCGCCACACCTGCATATTATGTTGTCCCCATTTTTTACACGGTGGGGACCAGCCGAGGCGATGCCTACTATTCAGCTTTAACCTGTTTTTCAGCAAAAAACGCATTTCGAGGCTTCAAATACTGAAGCCTCGATTATTATATCACAGTTAATTCCGATTGTCAAGCGAAATTTGTTATTTTGCCTGAGAGTTATAAATTTCTCTGAACTGCTTGATTGCAGAGGCAAAGTCCTCAATTGCTCCGTCAACAACCTTAGGATCACTCATATCGATTCCAGCAACAAGAAGGCTGTCAAGAGGAGACTTAGAGCCACCACACTTAAGGAACTCGATATACTGACCAACGTAAGCCTCACCCTCGGTCTCGATACGCTTTACAATTGCGCTTGCAGCCGAGATACAGGTAGCATACTTATAAACGTAGAAGTTGGTATAGAAGTGAGGAATACGCATCCACTCATAAGCAATCTGTCTGTCCTTAGCAACCTTGGGACCAAAGTATGCACGGATCAACTTCATATACTCCTTATTAAGCACGTCGGCTGTAAGAGGCTCGCCCTTCTCTGCCATTCTGTGAACGTTGCGCTCAAACTCGGCAAACATTGTCTGACGGTAAAGAGTACCCTTGTAGGTTTCCATAAGTCCGTCAAGGATAGAAAGCTTCTCAGCATCGCTCTTGCATTCCTCAAGCTTTCTGTGAGCGAGAAGAAGCTCATTTACAGTAGAGGCAACCTCAGCTACGAAAATAGTATAGTCGGAGTTGTGGGGCTCGTTATACTTTCTAGAGAAGTAGGAGTGCATAGAATGTCCTGCCTCGTGAGCAAGGGTGGAAACGTCGTCAAAGGTCTCGGTGAAGTTGAGAAGAATGTAGGGCTCTGTGCCGGGACAGCCGGAGCTGTATGCGCCACCACGCTTGCCCTTAGAGGGATAAACGTCAACCCAGCCACGCTCCTTAAGTCCTTCAGTAAGAGTGGAGTGATACTCCTCACCGAATACCTTTACGGTTTCGAGAACCTCCTCAACAGCCTCCTCGTAAGTATACTTGCTCTCGCACTCTCCGATAAGGGGGGTGTAAACGTCGTACATATGGAGTCTGTCGAGGCCGAGAACCTCACGCTTAAGCTCATAGTAATCGTGGATTACGGGAAGAGAGGAACGAACAGACTTGATAAGGCTGTTATAGATTACGGGAGTAACCTCATCACGGAAGGTTGAAGCCTCGAGAGAGGACTTGAACTTATTGATCTTGGCAAAGGTGATACGCTCCTTAACATACGCCTCATACATGGTAGCAAAGGTGTTGCCAAACTGACCGTAGGTCTTGTAAAGGCAGTTGAAGGCAGCGCGTCTCACGTTACGCTGAGGCTTCATAAGTGTGGATACGTAATTGGTGTCGGTAAGCTGCATATACTTGCCGTTTTCATCACGAATTTTGCCAAATTGTAAATCAGAGTTTGCAAAAATGCCACGAATATTACCGTGAGAGCCAAGAGCGTTACCCATGCTGGCAACAAGCTTTTCGCACTCATCACTAAGAGTATGAGACTTCTCACGCATAACCTTGAAGATAAGACGGCGATATGTTTCAAGACCGGGCTCCTCCTCAAACCACTCCTCAACAGTCTTTTCATCGAGACGGAGAATATAAGGGCCAACGAACCAGCTTGCGCTCGATGCAGCAACTGCGAGAGAGCGAACTCTTCCCATTCTCGCCTGGTGAACGTTGTTGGAGTTGTCGGTATCAAAATAGAGGTGGGCGTATACGTAGAGCTTGCTGAGAGTATAACCGATCTTAGCGTCGTCATCTATAGCAGCAAGAAGTCCCTTAGCACTCTGGCACATAGTCTTCTCATGTGCAGGGAATGCCTTAACAAGAGCCTCAACAGCCTCATAATCTGCCTTGAAATCATCCTCGGTAGGATATATTTTGGTTAGATCCCATTTATACTTTGGGTCTATATTTTTTCTGTCAAGCATTTTTATTTCCTTCCTTTTCAAAAATATATAACTATAGTATCATAAAAACTCAAAAAAATCAATAGAAAAGAGAGGTTTTTGCACCTCTCTTTAAAAAATATTAACATTAATCGGGATTGCTGTCGGATTTGTTACGTCTGAGAAGGAAGTTTACTGCATCGCGAGGACTGTTGATAGTGTCGTTACGCTGCTCAATCAGCTCGGCAACAAGCTCCTCAATCTCAAAATTCGCATCCTTAGTCAATTTTTTAAGGAAGCTGCCTGCTCCAGGGCCATAAAATGCGATATATTCGCTGATGCATTTCCTTATACCTGACTCATCGGTCATTGCGATCGCTACAAGAGCATCAGATGCCTCGCAAATATCAGAAGCGCAGGAAACAACCAGCTCGACGGCATCCGAGGATGCACGGCGCATAGCAGATTTCTCACCCATTCTCTTCTCCTCAATAAGATCGTCCACAGTTTGTTTAAGATACTTGGAATATATCTTATCAAAGCCAAAATTGCCTGTGGTGAGATAATCCATAAGGAGTTCATAGGTTGCAAGCGTTTCGTTATCCTGCGTATCGGGCTTATATGCATTCACCTTTATATATCCTGCAATACTTGCTCTGAGCTCAGCCGACTCGGGTAGTCCGACAGCCAGCTTGAAGGCATCCTCGGTATCACCGAGACCACATTTATGAACGATTGCAAGATAATCAAGAATAACACGGTATTCAGCCGTAGATGCGATATATGGATGCTTCTCTGCATACTTTACGACGGTGTCAACGCCCACACTGTTCTCATCTGTACCGAAGGCGTGATGAATAGTAAATACCACTGCAGGATATATTGCAATCTGACGGTAAAGCTCGATCAGGTCGGCAGGAAGTCTCTCCTCTGCCAAAACATCTCTGTCAAGAATCTCCTTAAGTGTAGATGGCCATACAGTCACGGCAGTGGAAGCGAAACGGTAAAGAAGCGTAGAATAAAGCACTGCACTCGCATAATCAACCAGACTGGATGCCCTGAGAAGCTTATCTGCTCGAAGGGTAGCCGGCATAGAGGCAAGAATGGATACAATAGTCTCCACACCCTTCCACTGATTAAGAGCATGTCTTAATACAATATCCTCACAGAAGCCACTCTCTTCCATAAATATTGCAGCAAGCCTGCCGTCACCAACCTCAAGAGTCGCTGCAAGAAGCGTCGCAAGCTTCTTATTCATAATTCCGGATATATCGCTTCCCTCTTTACCGATACGACGGTTGATAAGTCCCACAAGAAGACTGCTGAGTCCGTCACACTCCGGAAGCATCTCAAGACAGGTATTGCATACCTTAAGCTTCTGAGAGGAATTAAGTATACCGTAATACTTATCGATAAATGCTACAACCTGTCGCTGTACCTCGGGAGTACGGATAGACAGGAGCAGCTTTTCAAGAATAACATCTCTCGTACTCACAGGCTCGCGTCTGAAGTAAAGATCGAAGAAGGCTAAAATATTGTTCTGAAGAAAACCACCGTAGAACACACGGGAAAGATTTGAAACAATAACTGCCTTGACAGCGCTTGTTTCAAGAGGATAATTTCTGCTGATAAAGCAGAACAGACTGTCGCGCATAAGATCGACGTGAATAAGGTTAAGAAGCACGTCAAGTGCAACTGCCTTCGCCTCCACGCACTCGGTGGGATAGAGACGTGACAGACGCGAGAACACGCTGTCGGGAATTGCAATTTGGGCATCGGAATACCTGGAAAGGCATCTGTAAACCTGTACTCTGTGATCCTCGATAAGTCCGTTACGGTAGCTCTCGTATATATCAAAGAGCCTGCATATAGCATCATCACCGGGAAGAACGCTGTCCTCAACGTAGAAGCCACAGCACTGCCAATACAGGAAGGTAATCTCCTTCAGTGTCTTTATATCAATGGTAAGTGTATCGTATTTTTCCTCAATTCTCTTCACGAACTCATGAAAAGCAACCCTTATATTGTTATGCTCATAAAGCGAATAAAGGAAGCTTGAGATCATAACGCCACGTTCGGTTCCGGGTGTAACGCCGGTAACAATGCCTGTAGAGAAATCGTAGAACACACCCTGCTCTGCAGCAACGCCGGAAAAGGCACTGCCAACACCCTTAAGCTTAAAGCCGGGATAGGAGGAGGTCTCCTCAACAAAGCTGACAAAAGACAGCCTCTCACGGACGGTATATGGCATTACGCTCATTATGCCGTTAATAAAATCAACAGCAGCATCCGATACTGCAGCATCGGGGAAAGGAAGGCGGAAATACACCTCTCTGCCACCCTCGAGAACGGCAGTGAGAATAGAGTAGATAAAGCTCTTAAGCATATCCGGATGATATGCAGACATGCCCACTTGATGATCCAAAATTGATCCGGGATAATATTCACTCTCAGGACAGGCAGGATTTGAGGTCACTGCTCTGTCGGTAAGCTTAAACACCGAAATATCAGTGATAAACATTTCACGGTTGAAGCAATCTACATCGGGATTTCTCAAAATCTCTCTGCGCTCATCATCGGTAAGCACCAGAGAATGAGCAAGATATGCACTGCGCTCCCCTGTAAAATCCACAGGAAGATACTTCACGGCAGTGTGAACCAGCTTGCCTGACGGCAGGGCTGCCTGGGAGTAAACTGTAGGAATTTCACCACGTCTTATTCTGACGGGATCGTGAAGGGGTAAAAGATCTTTATAGACGGTCGAAAGCTCACCAAGAATAAACTCCCTGTCAAGTGTGGCAGAATGAGCAAAGGTGTCAAAACTGTCTATTTTATTGTAAAGGCTGACACGTGCAGGCACGCGAGAATAAAAATGCTGATATGACATAACGACTCCTTCGCCCAGACAAAAGAGAGAATAAGCTCTCTGTAGCCTGAAATAATTTATTCAACGTTAAGACTCATAAGTTCATGGATACTTGTAGATCCCTTGAAAACAAGCTCACGGCAGCTGGTCCAGAGAGGAGTCATGCCGTTTTCCATAGCAACCTTACGAAGACTTTCAATATTCTTATCTGTGAGAATAGCATTTCTCATCTTTTCATTAACGTACATCAGCTCGTGCACGGCAATTCTGCCCTTATAGCCTGTGTTGTTACAGAACTGGCAGCCCTGAGGTCTGGAAATAACTATAGGCTCGGTTATACCGAGGATTTCCATTTCCTTAGCATTGGTCTTACCACGCTTACGGCAGGCAGGACAGATCTTCTTTACAAGACGCTGAGCAATAACGCCTACAAGTGCATCTGCAACAAGATAATCCTTAACCTTCATATCCTCAAGACGAACGATTGCACCGGGAGCATCATTGGTATGGAGTGTGCTGAACACGATATGACCGGTGATAGCCGAACGAACGGCAATCTCTGCAGTTTCCTCGTCACGAATCTCACCTATCATAATTATATCGGGGTCCTGACGAAGAATAGAACGAAGCGCTGCAGCAAATGTCATATTTGCCTTGGTATTTACCTGGGTCTGGTTGATACCTGCCATAGAATACTCTACGGGGTCCTCAACCGTAACGATATTAACGTCGGGACGGTTTACTTCCTTAAGGAAGGAGTAGAGTGTAGTAGACTTACCACATCCGGTAGGACCTGTCAGAAGGATAATTCCGTGAGGACGAGCAAGCATTTTATCAACCAGCTTATTCTCCTCCACTGTGAAGCCAAGATCTGCACGGGTGAACTGGAAGGAGGTCTTGTCAAGAATTCTGATAACGAATTTCTCACCGAAAACGGTAGGAAGGGTAGATACACGGAAGTCGTACTCGTTACCACCGATGACCATGTTTATACGTCCGTCCTGAGGAACACGACGCTCGGCAATGTTAAGTCCCGACATGATCTTAAGTCTGGCAGAAATAGCCGAATATGCTTCTATTGGGAACTCTGCACGCTGCTGAAGGTCACCGTCGATACGGTATCTTACCTTAACCTTCTGCTCGAAGGGCTCAATATGAATATCGCTGGCACGGTAAGGAATAGCCTCCTTAATAATCGAGTCAACGAGACGAACGGCAGGGTTGTTGATAACCTCGCTCTCGCTGGAAACCGAGGTCTCGCCACCGAGAGCCTGGATAAGCTTATCTGTCTTCTCAGAGTTAAGGTCCGAGATAGCGCTCTCGGTTGATTCCTTAGCCGAAATGGAGTCGATATATCTGTCGATCTGTACCGGAGGAACGAGGACAAAATCGTACTTCGCAGCGAACTGTGTAGAAAGAGCAGACATTGCCTGACAGCTGAGGGGCTTACCCGTAGCAACCAGGATGACGCCGTTCTTATCCTCCGAAACAGGAATGATCTTATGCTTCTTCATAAACTCATAGGTGAACTTCGAGAAAAGTCCGTCCTGAATATCAAGCATATCGATCTCGACGCATGGCATGCAATAATAAGCAGCGCGCGCCTCAAGCTCGCTTACCTCGGTAATAACCTCCTGAGTAAGCAGATATTCTCTTACGCCGTGACCACCCTTTTTACATTCGGCAAGGATCTCAGCGCTCTTTTTTCTTTTTACAAGCTTCTTGTAGATATAAAACTGCAATAGCTCATGATTTATATTCATAAGGTATTCCTTTTCTTTGTCTTAGAATCTTTAAAGTGTTCCCATGATTGAGAGCATAGGAGAGTAAACTGCAATGAACATTACTCCGACAACAACACCCATAAAGGCAATCATAATGGGCTGTATCTTAGAGGAGAAGGATGCGAAGGATGCCTCGAGCTGAGTGTCAAAGTAATCGCAGGAACGTGTAAGAACGTCGTCAAGCGAGTTGGTTCTCTCACCGATGGTAACCATCTTTGTAAGCATCGTCGGGAAGAGTCCCACGCTCTCAAAAGCGTTGGTAAGCGACATACCGTGACGAACGTAGTCGATAGCCACCTGGAAATGCTTTCTCAAATACCTGTTGGTAAGCACCACCGAAACGGCATCAAGTGCATCGGTAAGGTCGGTACCACTTGAAAGCAGCAATGCAAATGCTCTGGCAAATCTGGCAGTCAGCGTATTTATCTGAATAGTTTTAAGCAAAGGTGTTTTAAGCAGAAGCACGTCGCGAACGTACTTTCCCTTCTCTGTCATAAGGAATAGGAAGATCATGATACCTATAATGAGAACTACGGAAACGATCGCCTGCCACCACTCCAGAACAAAGTCGGACATATCGTAAATAACCTTGGTGATACCCTCGATCGGAACGTCCATGTCCTTAAGACCGTCCTTCATCGTAGGTATAATGAATACAAGCATTGCAATAGCAATACCAAAGGTAAGTACAAGCAGTACAAGAGGATATGCCATTGCGCTCTTCAGCTTCTGACGCATTGAGGCGTCGCGCTCATAGTAGTCGGCAAGTGCGTTGAAAACGATATCAAGTCGGCCACTCATCTCTCCGACGTAGGTCATGCTACGGAAGAAGTCGGGGAACACCTTCGAGTGCTTTTCAAGAGCCTCGGAGAGCAGCATACCGCCCTTAACGTCATCATAGATAACCTCGAGAATTTTTCTGAAATAACCCGAGAAGGGCTGGTTTTTAAGAATATCAATACACTCGAGAAGCGGAACGTGTGTATTAAGCATGATAGCAAACTGACGGCAGAAGCTTGTCAGCTCGGGCAGAGTAACCTTACCCGTACCGAGCGTAAAGAACGCCGAGGGAGTGTTGCCCGAATAGATTGATGCACTTACAAGATACAGGCTCTGTTTTGCGAGCTGCTCTGCAAGATCCTTTTCATCCTCTGCGATGAAGGTTCCCTTGATTTTCTTGTTCTCAAGGTTCACCGCCGTATATTTATATTTCTGCAAGGAAGTAATTTCCCCCTTTCAAATTATTTACAAAAGTATCGGCTTACATACCGAGCAAGGAAAGATACCAATTAATTATCGGCTCACCGACAAGCATCGCAACGCCAATGCCCACCGAAAGAAACGGACCGAAGGGATATTCGTGTCCCTCCTCATCATTTCTTACACGTCTCAGGATAACGAGGATAACACTCGCGCTGACGGAGGCGATAAGCATAGCTAGCAGCATCTTCTGCCAGCCGAGCAAAAATCCGGCAGCCAAAGCCAGCTTTACGTCACCGAAGCCGAGTCCCTCGCGCTTCAGAATCAGGATTGCACCGTAATATATCAGCGCAAAGCCACCACCGAAGGCAACGGCACCGATAAGATGATCGTACCATTCGATATATCCGTCGAAGAACAGTGAGACAATTCCTGCCACAAAAATGATGATTACAAAACGGTTGAAAATCAGCAAATGCTCAAGATCAATGAAGAAAATGCAAACCAAAGTTGACAAAGCGATAGCACAAATCACTGCATACACCGGACTCTGCTCCCAGAAGATGAGCACAGAAAGCAACCACAGAACAGCGTTAAGTATCTCCACTATCATATATCTCGGGGAGATTTTTTCGCCACATTTTCTGCACTTGCCACCCAGCATCAGATAGGACAACACGGGAATATTGTCATACCACTTAAGTGTGTAGTCACAGGTTGTGCAATGCGAATCAGGCTTCGCAAGGTTCATACCGTTTGGAACACGGTAGATAACAACGTTAAGAAAGCTGCCGACACAGAGTCCGAGAATACCCGAGAGTATGTAGACGTACAGCGTTATGAATTCATCATATCCCATAATCAGTTACCACCACCGGTAAGATCGTAGGTAGCGATCTTCTTGACAAACTCCACAACCTTCTTCATGCTTGCCTTAAGCATATCTATAATGCCGTCTTCCTTCTTATTTGCAGCCTTTTCATTGGCACGGCTCTTGATATTATCGAGCTGGGATGCGTGGAAGTTGTTAAATTTATTATACTGATTAACGTAGAATCCACCGTACAGCTCCAGATTCTTTTTAACAATATCCTTCTTTTCGCTATTCAACAGAGGCATAAAGCGAACGCCGTTATCCTCCACCTCAATATTAGCCTTCTCGTAAAGGAAGAAATACTCATCAGGCATATTTACGTATACAGCCTCGGGCGCACCGAGATTAACGATAGAAGGATTGGAAGCAATAAGCTCCAGAGTCCACTTCATAAATATCCTGAAGTTTTCATACATAAAGTCCTCACGGTTTGTGGGGGTGGGACGAAGCATAAACTTCGGCAGCTTACGGGGTGCTTTCTTACGGCCACGGGAGATAAACTCGCTCTCGCTCTCCTCCTCAGCCATAAGCTCTGCCTCCAGCTCCTCGTCCTCTTCCTCCTCGAGCTTAGGTCTGGGGGGCAGAATTTCGAGCCAGTCGTCATCCTCCTCAACAACCACTGCAGCGCTTTCGTCTGCCACAGCAGCAGTTGCTTCAGCCTCAGCCTCGTCCTCTGCAAGAGTCAGCGTCTTTGCCTTCGCCTTTTCCTTTGCATTAAGAACGGCAAGCTCGGCAGCGCCGTGATCAAAGAGCAGATCTTCAGGCGAAATTCTCGTCTTGTATAGAATCTTGTATCCGAAAGGCAAGAAATAGAATCCAAGCGTCTTTCCCTTCACAACGAAGATAACCTTGCTGAACTCTTCCTTTATATCTAAGATAACGAAGGAAGCGTTTTTCAGCTTAGTATTATAAGAAATAGCAGCATTTGTAGCTGCGCTTGATGCGAAGGTCACGTTAGTAACGTTAATCTGCTGATCGCCACACGCCTTCTGTAAATTTACAAGCATCTCTTTTTTCATAGCCGAGATAGCGTAAGATGCAATCTGCTTCGCCTGCGAAATATACACACGGTTAAACTTCAGCTCCGAGCTGTTTCCGTACAGATTGTTTATCGAGGCAGTAAGAGAATTATCCATCGCCTTCTTGTTGATGACAGGAATATTGATCGTATCGGTAAGCACAGCTATATCCGAAACAACCACCGATGCCTTCTGAATATTCTGTTTCGGGTTGTCCTGGCGATACTGTGCGAGAATTGCGCCAAGCTTCTCATAGAAATCCGAGGTAAAGGGCTTCGCCTTATAGTTATACATAGCATGGCTAATAGAATTCTTGTTGCCCGTCTTTCTCGTATAAATATGAATAATCTCTCTGTCGGTATCAATACCAATAACTGCACCGACGCTGTTGTTAAAAAGATTTTTAATATCCATTAGTTCCCCCATGAGGTGATTTTTCCATTTTTAGTAGTAATAGTTAAAACGGTTTCTGAATTTGATTTATCTGTAACAATATATTCAATATATGTGTCGATTTCTGCATTTTCATTTTTTTCTTTTGATGTGATGTTATAGTCTATACCATTTATAGTAACATCTCCACTAGCTTCAGGATTATTAATTATATAATCCAAAATCTGATAACTTTCAATCTTCTCATTGAACTCATCGAGATCGTTGTCACGGTGATCTATCTGCATATTGGAGACCGATATAAGAACAATGCTCAGCGCGATCATAATAAACATCGCCCCAACAGCCATCTCAATAGCAATACCACGCCGTGATTTTATTAAATTCTTCATATTGACCTCCTGTTTTTTATTGCTTTAGCCTTCCTTTATAGAAGCTTTTATCGTCTACTTTAGCCTCCCTTTATAGAAGCTTTCCTCGTCTACTTTAGCCTTCCCCTTGGGGAAGGTGGATTTTGCGCAGCAAAAGACGGATGAGGTAAAAGATGAGGTAAAAAACATTAGATAACGACCACCTCATCA
Source organism: Clostridia bacterium (assembly GCA_017463765.1). Lineage (GTDB taxonomy): Bacteria > Bacillota > Clostridia > Oscillospirales > CAG-272 > UBA1740. The sequence goes on from JAFTON010000061.1 coordinate 12,715, forward strand.
GTCGTTCTCACGATGTTCGCCCGACACTTTCTCGCTGCGGCTCGGTCACACTCGGGGAAAAACAACGCACTGTGTTGTTTTCTAACACCCTCGTGCCGCTTCGCTACCTTCCCCAAGGGGAAGGCTTACTTAATCACTTCTTTATATCAGAAAAATCAAGCCCTAAATGCTGTAAAATATCTCCACAGACAAAAGAAAATTGTCCATTCACACTTTCATTGGTATAGCGCAAAACTGTAATTCCCAATTCAGCTAAAACTTTATCTCTTTTAGAGTCAGCGATTTTATTTTCTCTTGATCCGTGTTGAATACCGTCAAGCTCAATGACTATCTTAGCAGAATGAATATAGAAATCCACAATGTAATTATTAATCATTTTCTGCCTGTTTACCGTTACAGGTAACAATTTTAGAAAATCATACCACAGATGATTTTCTTCGAGAGTCATATTCTTTCTCAATTCCTTCGAATTATGCTTTAACTCTCGGTTGTATTCATAAGGCATATCGGTTCGCCTTTCTTTGTTACTTTTGCCTTCCCCTTGGGAAAGCTAAGCTATCATCTCGTATAACTCTTCCTCAAAATTTCCTTCTCACCGTCGACGGCGAGGAAATCCAGTGTACTTCCATTAATCGTAATAGTAACTTCCATTCCGTTGCTCTCGACTGTATAAACCGTGGCACCGTCAACCGTTTCGGGCTGCAGGTCATATCCGGTTTTTTCGAACAGGTCTTCAAAGCTCTCGTCATTCTTCCCTGCAAACCTGAAGCACTCAATAGCATTTTCAGCCATATTAGTCGCCTCGGTGGTCTGCATTGTTCTGAGGTAAATCGTGTTCTGCGTGTTAACAAGCCCGATCGCCGTTGCGCTTACAATAAGAATAACGGCAAGCGCGACCACAAGCTCCACAACCGTAAAGCCACGTTTTCTATTTCTCTTGGAGTTCAAACTGCTCATCAGTTCCCTCCCTCTCCCACGTAAGGATTTACGCAGAAAATATAATTAAAATCTTTATCTCCTACTGTATAAACCACAGTACAGTAATATATTCCATCGGTATTGTTACCGTAATATTCATCGGTATTGTTACCGTAATATTCAAAAGTAATAGACTTCACTCTTTCAAGAGTGATACTTCCCCCGTTACCGATAACGAGGTTACCGTTTTCATCAAGCAGCAGTGTGCTTTCACCTGCAGTGAGGGTATTGTCATCAATCACCTTGACGTCTGCGTTCCCCTCAATAAAATTCTCTATCAAAGTCTCGGCAACCCTGACGTCTCCGAGCGCCTCCAGCCTTGCCGTGCTTAACTGACGGCTGTTTGAAACCATAGCAGTAAATGACACCACCATAGCAGATACGATAACCAGCACTGCCAACACTACAGTAAGCTCTGCCAGCGTAAAACCACGCCTGTTATTCTTTTTCATAGGTTGCCTCCTTTCTTTATTATCCCTTATGCAAAGGGAGAGAAACCACAAAAGTGGTGATGGGATTGACAATTCAGCCTTTCCTGATGTAAACTCTCAGGCGCCTGCCCGAGCCCTCATTTTGTTGTTAAAGCCTTATTTTTGTTACTTAAGCTTCCTTTTCTCGCTTCAGCTTTCCCCTTGAAGAAGGTGGATTTTGCAAAGCAAAAGACAGATAAGGTTGCCTTCATTTAGTCTAAACACCGCAACACCCCAAAAGAGTGTTGCGGTGTCCAAAACCTTTTCCGAGTGGTTTTTATGTTAGTTAGAAATTAGGGAGTAACTGTAGCACCACAAATATCGCACAGACCATCAGTCTGAACTCCATCTGTCTCTGCATCGGTGTCAGGACCTTCATTAATATGCTGAGCATAACCAAGAGTATAACCAGTGTATGCCTTTACACATACAACGCCAGTCTGAGTCTCTGTGAAATCAAGCTGACCATCATCTTTAATGTCATAATAATACTTAACACCACTGTCATCGGTTACAACGATGAAAGCAGTCTTGTCAGGGGTTGCGTCGCAAACGATAAGATACTCAGTAAAAGCATTTCTTGCTTCCTGGTCGCGAGCAGACTCGTTAGCCTTATCAACGATACCACCGAAAGTGGGGATAAGTACAGCAGAAAGAATTGCGATAACTGCAATAACGATTACAAGCTCTACAATGGTAAAGCCCTTCTTATTATTTCTTTTCATTATTGGTTACCTCTTAATTATTCAGCCTCAGCATTAACGAAACCAGAACCGTTGAAAATGGCATCTACACTATTCTTTGTAGCCTTAAAGGTTACAGTCTTGCCATCTGCACTTACCTTATAACCAGTAGCATTGCCATCAACTGTCTCAAGATCAACTACAGGAGTAACAGTTGAGTCCTGACCGTCGATCTTACCATCAAGAAGATCACGAGCGTAATATTCGGTATAGCCATTACGAGCCATCTGCTCAGCAGCAGACTTGTTAGCCTTGTCAACGATACCACCGAAGGTAGGAATAAGAACTGCAGAAAGGATTGCGATTACAGCAATTACGATTACGAGCTCTACAATGGTAAAGCCCTTCTTGTTGTTTCTTTTCATTGTGAAATCTCCTAAATATTTAATTTTATTTTGAAGCGCGAGATCAGGCAATTATATGTAACAGAAACCACGCATCCACTCGGAAAGGTGCGCAGCCCGTATTCAATAGCCGTCTCTCACGATATCAAACTTTTATGATTAGTCGCCAGACTTTAACTAAAGCAACTTTTTCACACATATATTATAAAAGTTTTTTGTCGTTTTGTCAACCTTTTTTGGATAATTTAATAATTTTGTATATTTTACCCACATTTATCTTTAAATAAATATTATATTTTGTAGTGTAAAACTTATGTATTTTTAACATCTATAATGAATATTACGAACCGTTCCGACTCCCAAATCAGCGCTCAATCTGTCATCCCGAGCAATAGCCTTCCCCTTGGGGAAGGGGGACCACTTGTGGTGGATGAGGTAGTCGTAATCTAACGTAATGTTTTTACCTCATCCGACCTTCTCGGATAAACCTCGAAGCCCACCTTCCCCACGGGGAAGGCAGAATAATCTATAATCCTGAGCAATAGAACACCACCCTATCCGTCATCCCGAAATCGCGGGCGTTATTCGAAGACTAAGAGCCTTCCTGAGGGATCTCCTACCCCGAACCTCCTGCAAGCTTAGACTTTTGCAAGGGTGAACCCTTCCGTCACGCTACGCGTGCCACCTCCCCTGAAAGTGGAGGCTCATTTCTACTGTTTCGTCCACCACTCCAATCCGTCATCCCTAACAATAGGCTTTCGCCTTACCCGTCATCCCGAAATCGCGTGCTTTTTTTCGGAGACTATACCAACGCCTGAGGGATCTCGGGTTCCGAACCGTTTGCAA
>JAFTON010000062.1 GCA_017463765.1 Clostridia bacterium
AAAAACTCAAATAAAAAAGAGAAAACCGTAGGTTTTCAACCTTAGATTTTCTCGGTCAGATAAATATTGATGGTAGAGGCACATTTAAGAGTACCTCTACCTTTTTTGTTCGGTTATGCCTGAATGAAGCAGCCCCTCATTATTTTTAGTAATAATTCACCTTGACTCGCTTTCCCATTTTTACAAGACAGGCTTCAAGGTCGCTGACAATTTTCAGCTTTATATTAAAGCTTGCAGGGTGGTTGGGATTCTGGTGTGCAGGGTTGATCGCCGTTCCGACGAATATGTTTATATCGGTTGCCTCCTCGAAAAGCAAGCGACAAATTTGCGACGCGCCGTCCTTTTTGAAGTTCCAATGCTCAAAGAGCTTGTTTTCACCAAGATAATCCTTGGCGTACTCTACAACCTTATTCACTGTAAGAACGCCCTCGGTAACGAGATCAACGCCGTCAATATATGAGATTGGTGGAACTCCACCAGGCTCAAAATCTGTGCTGAAGGTGATCTTTTTCCTTAGATATTTTGCAACTATCGACGAGGTTGTTCCTCCACAGACTATATGCTTTCCCTCTTTTGAGAAGAACAGCGACAGCATTCTGTTGGTATCATCACGGTTAAGGGGAGGGCCGAAAAGAACGTTCATCGGAACTCGCTTACGGATTTTGATAACGCAGGCAGTGGTATCGTCGGCAGGTTGATTGTCATACAGCTTATCACATTCATCAACCAGCATTGTGGACAGGTTCTTTGCAGTGTATTCACCTGCCACCAGCGCCTCCATGTATCCTATGATATCTTCACGTTTCCATCCGAAGTTATATTTGTTTTCTGCTCCTGCATGGGGACAGCCGTCACTCATAGCAACGAATACGTCGCCTTCCTTAAGGAAAACCGTGCTTTTTAATATTTTCTTATCCTCGATATTCATCACGGTTGTGGGATAATCGTAATTATCTCCGTCTCGAATCAGAATAACCTTAGGATTATCGTACTGAATAATTTCAGCAGTCTCGTTATCCTTTATATGAATAATTGTGAAGGTGGAATAGGCAACCTTCCTTTCGGAGCAGACGGGCAGTGTTTCTGCGACGGTGGAAACGCACTCTTCAATCGGGAGACCTGCAGAAAGCATTGTGGAAATGATTTTCGACGTAAGGGTAGAGAGAATATTTGCTTTAACACCACTGCCGAGACCGTCTGCAAGCACTACTACGGTAGAGCCGTTATTGCTTTCAATTATCTCAACACGGTCACCACACAGCTCCTCGCCATAGTGATTTATACTTTTATATCCAACTTCTGCGCACAGATCATTCATCCTGGATGTTCTCCTTCAGCTTAGTAAGAGCTATCTTGGTTTCTGCAGCAGTTTCGCCAAGCAAAGAGGCAATTTCCTGTACGATACGCATCTGCTTTTCTACTACTCGATCTGCCACCTCTGCCGTCTGACGACAGATATCATCCTTTTTCTCTCTGTCGAGCTCCTCGCTTGTTACGTCACGCATGATACCGATAACGGTTTCGGAATCTCTGTCAAACACTACTGTTCGCTCGACAAAACGCTTGTATTCTGCCAGATAAACTTTGTCCGCGGCAGTTCTTCCGGTGTTTTTAACCTGCAGGAATATGCTGGGATCGAGTATGCGCAGCACAGGCTCGCCGAGAACGTCGCTGGCGTTACGGATATTCATTATTCTTCTCGCAGCATCGTTTATTTGCTGTATTTCAAGATCCTCGTTGAGAACGATAATTCCGTTAGGCGTGTTCTTTACTATGCTGTCAGAGAAGCTCTCGGCCTTATCCTTAAGGAAGGGCAGGCACATAGAGATTTCTGCCTTACCCTGACAGATTGCTATCGCCTTGTCACGACAGGTGTTGTATCCACAGGTGCCACAGTTAAGCTCGTCGGAAGGACGGAACTTACCCATTTTACGAAGCTGTGCCATGATTTCCATTTCGCTTGGCATCTGTAAATCCTGTTGTATGTAGTTAAACTGTTTGCTTATTTCGACAAGAGAGGGAGAGTCGGTCTTAAAATCCTCTTCTCCTGCAAATTCGCTGACGGTCACGTAATCACCGATGGGAGAATAGGAGTCCTTACTCATTACCGGGCCACCTATGCAGCTACCTTGGCAGGCAGACATCTCGATAAAGCACTTATGTACCTTGCCGTTTTCTATATCCTTAAGCACTGCTATGCAGTTTTCAACGCCGTCAACCGAAAAATAACGGTAATCATCGCGCCTTTCGGTCATAGTATTAAGCACACCTCCGGTGGTGGGGAACAGACGTGCCCGACTTTGTGGATTGCTATCGAGCTCCGGCTTTATTTCAATACCTGCCTCCTTCAGCATCTCGTCGAGTTCTTCAAAGGTAAGCACTGCATCAACTATGCCGAAATACTGCTCAGCCTCATCCTTCTTTGCAACGCAGGGACCGATAAATACGGTTCTTGCGCCTTCTATACGCTTCTTTATATCGGTACAGTGCGCCTGCATAGGTGACATAACGTTGGCAAGGAAGGGAATAACAGCAGGGAACTTCTTCTGAATAAGCAGATTTACAGAGTGACAGCAGGATGAGATTAATACATCTCTTTCGTCCTCTCTCAGCATACGCTCGTACTCCTTCTTAACCATAGTAGCACCTATGGCAGTTTCTTCTACCGAGTGGAAGCCGAGCTTAAGCAGCGCCTCGGTCATTGCACCAATACCTGCGCCGTAATTTGCCACGAAGGAGGGGGCGAGACTGACTACAACCGGAGCACCCGATTGGATAAGGACCCTTGCTCTCTCCGTACCGTCGACTATTTGCTTCGCATTCTGTGGACACTGTACAACGCACCTGCCACATAGGATGCACTCGTTTGAAATAATATGTGCCTGTCCTGCCGAGAAGCGTATCGCTTTTACGGGACATTTTCTTACACATCTGAAGCAGGATTTGCAGTTGGATTTTTTTAAGGTAAGGCAGTTTGCCATTGCTTTAGTCCTCTTTCGATTAATTTCGACTATATTTTACTCTTGAATAAATGTGTTGTCAAGTGATATAACAAAAAGGCTGAAATTGGTCAGCCCTTTTGAAAGTTGTTGTTTTATTCAGCTGAGCGTTAAGCATTTTTTGGTTAAAATGCAACGAGCAGCCACGAAATGTTAGTACTAATATAACGCTGCTCTGGGTTACTTTCGATCCTTAGTTAACGTTAAGCATTTTCGGGACCTCTGAGAGGCACTCGCAAATACCAAGCGAGTGCGAAAATGCAACGAGCAGTCGCACTATGTTAGTATTAATTATACGCTGCTCAGGGTTATTGCCAGTCAACAACGTTGACCCAGCTCATAAGGAACTCACGCTCGTCGGGATTTCCCTTGACCGACTGGGATGCGGCGACGATAGGCATCCATTTCTGAACGTACTGCTTTGCAGTATCGCTCTTCTTGCAGAAGAGGTCGAGATATTTTTCTGCCATTTCCTTATCGCCTATGAGGCAGAAGAGCAGGTAGGTTCTTGCTACGTCGGCAGATGCGTTACCCTGAGTTGCATGCGCCCAGTCGATAACGAAGGGGGTGCCGTCCTCGGTGATAATAATATTTGAGGGGCATATGTCACCGTGGCAAACCTTATTGTGCTTAGGCATACCCTCAAGTCTTGTGTGAAGCTCGTATCTTGTGGTAGCATCGATAGATGTAGAGGAGATCTTACGGTGCATCTTATCCTTAAGCTTGGTAAGCAGTGGACTCTTCGCCTTATGAATAGTCATCTGAACGTCAACCAGCAGCTCAAGGTATTCGTCGTTTCTTTCGGGGTTCTCCTTCATAAGCTGGGAGAGCGTCTTTCCTTCGATGTAGTCGGATACGATCGCCCACTTGCCGTCTATCATTGTTACACCCAGGATCTTGGGGATATTAAGTCCTGTTTCCTCAATTCTCGCCTGGTTAAGTGCCTCGTTAAGCACGTCGGACTTTGAGTATTCCTCGTTAAAAACCTTTATACACCTTTCACCGTCACGGTAGACGGTCTTGTTAGGTCTTTGTGCAATAATATTATTAAGCTTCATTGTCTCTCCTCCTTATGCCTTTTTACCGTAGTATGCGTTAAGATACATTTCTTTGATCTCGCTGATTAAGGGGTATCTGGGGTTTGCGCCGGTGCATTGGTCGTCAAATGCCTGCTCTGACATTTCGTCAAGGCTGGAAAGGAAGGTCTCCTCGTCAATTCCGTAGTCCTTTATGCTTTCCTTGATACCGATCTTCGCCTTCAGCTCATCGATAGCCTTGATAAGATTTTCGGTTTTCTCCACGTCATCTGCGCCACCGAGACCGAGGTAGTCTGCAATCTCACCGTATCTTGCGAGAGTCTTGGGATGATCGTACTGAGAGAAGGTTCCCATCTTCAGAGGCGCCTCAGATGCGTTGAAACGAATTACCTCGTCGATCATAAGTGCGTTTGCTACGCCGTGGGGAAGGTGATGGAATGCGCCAAGCTTATGCGCCATAGAATGACATACTCCGAGGAATGCGTTTGCAAATGCCATACCTGCCATAGTAGCTGCGTTTGCCATCTTCTCTCTTGCAACCACATCGGTCTGTCCGTTTTCGTAAGCATCGGGAAGATATCTGAATATGGTTTTCAGAGCCTGAAGAGCCAGACCGTCGGTATAGTCTGTTGCAAGCATGGATGCATATGCCTCGAGAGCATGGGTAACTGCGTCAATTCCGGAAGCAGCAGTAAGTCCCTTGGGTGCCGACATATGAAGGTCGGTGTCGATAATTGCCATATCGGGCAGCAGCTCATAGTCTGCCAGAGGATACTTGATGCCTGTCTTTTCATCGGTGATTACTGCAAAGGGGGTAACCTCGCTTCCCGTACCTGCCGAGGTGGGAATTGCGATAAAGTATGCCTTCTCGCCCATCTTGGGGAAGGTGTAAACCCTCTTTCTGATGTCGATAAAGCGCATTGCCATGTCCTCGAAATCTACCTCGGGATGCTCGTAAAGCACCCACATGATTTTGGCAGCGTCCATAGCAGAACCACCACCGAGGGCGATAATTGTATCGGGTCTGAATGCCGACATCTGCATTGCTCCTGCCTTTGCGTTTGCAAGGGTGGGGTCGGGCTGTACGCCGAAGAAGGATGCGTGGGGAATGCCAAGCTCGTCAAGCTTGTCGGTAATAGGCTTGGTGTAGCCGTTCCGATAAAGGAATTCGTCTGTAACGATAAATACTCTCTTTGCACCTCTGACGGTCTTAAGCTCGTCGAGAGCTACGGGAAGGCAGCCCTTCTTTATATAAATCTTTTCGGGTGCTCTGAACCACAGCATGTTTTCTCTCCTCTCTGCAACTGTTTTGATATTTAAAAGATGCTTTACTCCAACGTTTTCCGATACGCTGTTTCCACCCCAGGAGCCACAGCCAAGTGTGAGAGAGGGAGCAAGCTTGAAGTTATAAAGGTCGCCGATACCACCCTGCGCTGCAGGAGTGTTTACAAGGATACGGCAGGTCTTCATGCGCGAGGAGAACTGGCTGAGCTTTTCACCCTCGGTAATCTCGTTAAGGTAGATGGAAGAGGTGTGACCGTAGCCACCGTCTGCAACAAGTCTGTCTGCCTTGTCAAGAGCATCGGTAAAGCTCTCTGCCTTATACATTGCGAGAACGGGAGACAGCTTCTCGTGGGCAAACTCCTCGGAAAGCTCAACGCTCTCAACCTCACCGATAAGGATTTTTGTGCTCTCGGGAACCTGAACGCCCGAAAGAGCTGCGATCTTATATGCCGACTGACCAACGATCTTTGCATTAAGTGCACCGTTGATAATAATTGTGCTTCTTACCTTGTCAAGCTCCTCGCCCTTAAGGAAGTAGCAGCCTCTTGTGGCAAATTCCTCCTTAACCCTGTCGTAAATATCCTTCATAACAATAACCGACTGCTCGGAGGCACATATCATACCGTTGTCGAAGGTCTTACTGTGAATAACCGAGTTTACTGCAAGGAGAATATCTGCGCTACTGTCAATAATTGCAGGTGTGTTTCCTGCGCCAACGCCGATTGCAGGCTTGCCGGAGGAGTATGCACTTCTTACCATACCGGGACCACCTGTTGCCAGGATAATATCTGCTTCCTTCATAACGGTGTTTGTCATCTCGAGAGAGGGAGCATCAATCCAGCCGATAATTCCCTCGGGCGCACCTGCTGCTACTGCAGCCTCAAGCACAAGCCTTGCTGCCGCGATAGTAGAGCCCTTTGCTCTGGGGTGGGGGCTGATGATAATACCGTTTCTGGTTTTCAGAGCGATAAGTGTCTTGAATATAGCCGTAGAGGTAGGGTTTGTAGTGGGAATTACTGCTGCAATAACGCCGATAGGCTCTGCAATCTTCTTAATTCCGTATGCCTTGTCCTCCTCGATAACGCCACAGGTCTTGGTATCCTTGTATGCGTTGTAAACGTATTCTGCAGCATAGTGGTTCTTGATAACCTTGTCCTCAACTATGCCCATTCCGGTTTCCTCAACTGCCAGCTTCGCAAGGGGAATTCTTGCCCTGTCTGCTGCGCTCGCTGCTGCGAGGAATATTCGGTCAACCTGCTCCTGTGTGTAGGTTGCGAAAACTCTCTGCGCCTCTCTGATACGGCGCATAGCCTCCATAAGACTGTCGGCAGAGTCTACTCTGGGATAAATCTTTTCCATATCTTATCTCCTCCATAAAGAATGATGTATTTTTTTTATTATTATTTTTTTTCCAAGCCGTGCACTTTACTTGTTGTGACGTAAGATGATGTAGTTTTCATCTTTTGCCAAGCCGTGCACGTTACTTATTGTGACGTAAGATGATGTAATTTTCATCTTTTGTCAAGCTACGCACTTTACTTGTTGTGATGTGAGGTCTGATTGTTAAAACAATTGATTGTTAATCTTTTAACATTCTTCGTTAATATTTTAACACATATCACTAAAAAAGTAAATTGGCAAAATAGATAATAATAAAAAAATTTTCACTGTGATATACGTTATTTTATACAAAAAACCCTGCTTTTAGAGAAAAGGGCAGCACGAGCCCGTTTGCCCCACAAATAGAGCAACCCTGCGAGGCACGAACCTATTTGCTCCACAAAAAAGGGCTGAGTCATTAAGAATTCGGTAAAATCGAGTCGATTTGTTATCTGTTGTATTTGAAGCTGAATTTTAGTGCGAAACAGCTTTCGGTGATGAGTTTATTAAGAACGAAAAAATGCTGCTTTTGAGCGAACGGTGTATACGAAAAGCTTGAGAGGGAAAATACAAAAAGAAAAAACAATAAAAAAAGAGAAAACCGAAGGCTTTTTGATCCCTGATTTTCTCTTTTAAAAAAGTTTGTAAAGGAAGGGTTTGTACTCTTAAGGACAGTTTTTAAGAGTCAAAGTTAAACAGGCATAACGAATAAAAAATAAAAATACGAGAAACCTTACGGCGTTTCTCGTATTTTTATCTCGTCCGTCTGCGTTTTTTACATTTATCGAGAAATTCATTGATTTTGAGTTTTACAATAATTTTGCTTCGTGCTCTCTCATAGAAACAATCTACCTCCGGAAACGGGAGAAACGAACTGCCAACACGCTCACGAAACAGACGGTTCATTCGTATCTTGTGCCGTTTACTTGGAGGAGGTACTTCAATATCCATGATTTCTTCCTCATCTTTTATATCAAATTCGGGGAAACAGATCAAATAGTAGTCGCACTCATCACAACAACATTCAAAGCCTTGCTCGCCGTTGCCAAGACAAACGGTAGGTTCTCCGGGCGTGAGTTCTATGCCGGTAATATCGATAACCTTTTGGGGAATATTCTTGCTCATATCTCCTCCATAAGCATATAAAAAAGTGCGGCTACCGAAGTAAGCCGCACCAAAAACGCAAACTCCAATAGTCGCCAAACCAACTGAGAAGCAAGAACTATCGCTAATTATGCCACATCAGTAGGAATTTGCATTTTTAACAAATTCATTATTGATGTGACAACAAAAGGTTATAACTACCCCAAAAAGATAAAAATAGCCCTTGCTAAAATATTCAGTTGGTTTGGCATACTTATTATATCACATTTTGGGCGGTTTGTAAATATGTTTATTGAAATTTTTAAAATTACCTTCCGGGAGGTAGAAAAAGTGCCTCCCTTGTGTAAAGGGAGGTGGCACGCGAAGCGTGACGGAGGGATTGTGAAAATCAAAAAATTCTCAATAAAACAATCCCTCAGCCGCCTACGGCGTCAGCTCCCTTTACACAAGGGAGCCTTTTTTACGTTCATTTATACCTCATCAATTTTCCTGACAACCACTGACTTAATTAAAGACACAAAAGCAATCCATTACAATACTTGCTTATAAAAATAAAATGTAATGGAGAATGAAAATGAAAAAGAACTTTGATAATCTTTATGAAAAGCTCGGTGGTACATACCGCGAGGAAAACGGACACTTTATTCCTAACGTAACCCTTCCCAAACAGACCGACTATCGAATCGGCAAGTATGGACGGATGCACCTTGATTACATCAAGAGCCACCGTCGCGGAAGGTACGCCACGCTCTTGACCGAGGGCACGCTGAACGCTCGGTTGCACGAAATAGACCTTGAAGCAAACAAAATGCTTGAAACCATCCTCCCCCGCCTTGCTGCCGAGAGAGGTATCGACGAGAATTTGAAAGCTCGCGATATGCTCCGTTGGGTTGCCGAGATGAACAATATCAAGGCAAGCGCGGAAGAAATCGTTTTGCGGGAGGTGGTGTTGGTATGAAATCAATTATCAATGAACTGTGGCACGGAAATGTCTGTCCTCAGACCGATAGCCGCAACAACTCTCCCGAAATGAAAGAGCTTATGGAGTATATGGCACGGCATCACGATGACTTACTCAAAACGATGACAGATGAGCAGAAAGACATATTCGAAAAGTTTGACGATTGTTGGAGCGAGTATATGAGCTTAGCGGAGGCTGCTATATTCGAGTATGCTTTCAAAATTGGTATGCAAATCGCTATTGAAACATTAATTGAATAACGCACGGCGGCGGGGCTTGTCCTCGCCGCTTTATCAATTCCACGGTATTTTTTTGAGGTCTGCCATTTTGTAATATGTTTCGAATACAATCTCCATTGAGCTTGATAAGATCACATTAAGAAATGAAAAATTAAATCAATTTTTATATGGAACGTTATCCTTTCGGGTAACGTTTTTCTTTAGCATTTCGTGTACCATAAATGTCGCATTTTGATTTGATATACTATGTGTGTAAAAATCACGTGCCTCAAAATTGTTTTAACTCGAGAAATTTCCCCCAAAATATTGTCCAAAAACAAAAAACAAGCCTTCAAATATGAACCTGTTATGAACGCTTTGATTTTTAGTTGGAAATTCAGAACTCGTATGTTATAATACTATCCCACAAACTTAATACCCACATCATTCATGTAAAAGGAGAACAAGAAATGAAAATCAACAACATCCAAATCACATCCGCAGCTACTCTTAATATCGAATTTGCCACTACCTCGCCAATTTGCGTTTTTCACGGCCGTTATTCCGATCTCGCCCTTGATCTTATTCGCGAGCTTATTGGCGACTGCGGCACGCAGAACGATCCAGACCGCATTGACGATGGGCGTTTCGTGATTCACGCGGACATCGAAATGGAGAACAAGAATTACAGTGTATGCTATATCGGCAATGCTGATTTTATGGGTGACAACCGTCTTGCTGTAAATTTTGAACCGAATAGTATTCGCTTTTCCGAGGAGGATACCCGTGAATATGTCGTCAAGTGCAACGAGCTTGACACGGACAATTCCAACGTGCTTATTAAGACCGCCGATATTTCCTCTTGTGAGGATAACCGTCCGATCTTCATTTACGACTATTTCGACCGTATTGACGAAGCAATAGATGTCACTCCAATTTTTGACCGTCTTTCCTCTCTCGGCAGGCAAGTATTTATTTCGGTATGTGCCGGATATCCTTGCGAAAAGATGGAGAATCAGAATGTACAGATCGTCAAGATGGAGGACAATGACCGTGCAGAAGGATAATGAATATTCATTTGATGAGATTGTTGCAATGCTTCCCGACAAGCGAAAGAAGCGCAGTGTTCTTGATAAATTCTTATCTTCTCTTGCATTTATAAGCATACAGAATAGCTTTAAAGTTGTGGATATACAGCAATATTTGAAAATCGGATATGGTGATACTGCTCGTATTATTGATGCACTTGTATTGCTCGGCGTAATTGAAAAAAGTGACGAGGTGCCTATAAAATACATAGTAAGGAAATCGGCAATCGTAGAAGAAATGGAGGCTGACAATGTCAAAGATTGATCTGCCGCGCTATCATTGGCTTGTAAGCAAGCACGAGGGGCGTTTCGTTACAAACACTTACTCGGGTTCTATGGGTACACTTCCCGATCAAGGGTGCGTAAGCGTACGAACGTTTAATTACCGTGTTTACGTGGACATATCAAGCAGTGAGGAAAGCACGTTTCGCTTGATCGCCGAAAGCTACATCATTCAGCCGTGGAGTCGCGGTGGAAACAAAACCGATTTTGAACGAGCCGAATTTGAAAGCTCAGAAAATGGCGTCAAGGATGCGGAAGAATGGCTTGGACGAACCGCTGCCAAATACGGTTTTTAAGGAGCGCTTATGAAAGAAAGCATTTATGCCGCCTTGCGCGGCGAGTACGGCGAGCGCGTATTGCCATCCGTCGGTACAGCCTATGACGAGGATCACACGGTCATCGTCTGCCCCATTTGTAATCACAAAACACTTGATAATTATGACATTTGCCGCCATTGCGGTTGGGAGTATGACGGATTCCCCGAAGATCACTATTCTGCCGCCAACGGCGCGACGCTTGCCGAATATCGTGAACAGTATAAACAGGCGTTGAAAGAAAGGAACGTGAAAGATGTATAAATACTATAACCCTCATCCCAAGGGCTTGTCAACCGACGATTGTGTAAAACGTGCCATCGTTGTAGTGACGGGTATGGATTACTCAAAAGTTCAGCGAGAATTGAACGAATACAAGACGGTCACGGGGGCAAAATCCTTCAACAGCGTAAAAAACCTTCGATATGTTGAGGATATATTAAAGGCGAAAAAGATATCTCTTGATGTGGAAATGATCGTTGACGAGTTTTGTAAAAAATATCCCAAAGGCAGATATATTCTTGATATGGATGAGCATTGGTCGGCTTGCGTTGACGGATGTATTTACGATACGTGGGATTGTAGCGATGAAAAAGTAAATTTTGCCTATGAGGTCACAACCGAGCCGTACAGCGCGCCCGATCTCAAAAAACAAGTATTCAAGAATTGCTGCACTTCCGAAAGAATATCCGATACCGAAACGCGAATCCGTATTTTCGACGGCAACAGGGCGTTCACGGAGCGTAAAATCCCAACAGAACTGACCGAAGGCTACGTTTTGTGCCTTCAACACAGCAATTATTCTTATATTGATCTTGACGGGGGAGAAAGAAAATGAAGGTTGAAATTTACTCACGAGAAGCCATCAAAGAACTTATGAAGGGAGAATTTCCTAAAAACACTGCCGTTATCAGCTTTTGCAGTCCGCGCAAAACGCGCAGAGCCGAAGAGGTACGGGTATATTTCGGAAACGTATGTGACCGTGTGTTTAATATTTTGATCCCCGATATTGATATCGAGATTCTTGGCGATTACGGCTACACCTACGAAACCTATCTTGAAGAAGCAGACGAACTTGCAAAATTTATTTATGAAGTAAGAGCCGAGGGGCGCGATATTATTTGCCAATGTGATTTCGGGCAGAGCCGTTCTGCTGCCTGCGCCGCCGCGATATTGCAGCACTTTGAAGGGCGCGGAATTGATATTTTTGCGGATTATAGATATTATCCCAATCAGCTTGTGTATCACAAGGTAATTGATGCTTTGGAGAAAGTTGCAAAAAGCGAGAGCGGATTCAAGATGTTCTTTATTAAGTGTTTTGAAAAGTGTGAGAAGGACGAGAGCGGATGCTTTGTTACCGGGGATATGCGCACATTCGGTTATTTTGATAACCTTGAAGCTTGCACCCAAGCTCTTAATGAAAACGTTTGTGATATGCATGAATGCCTGTACGAATTTGCTGTGATTGAAAGTATAGGACAAGGCATCCATTCACACGCAAAAGAAGTGGCGTGGTTTCGGTGGAATGAAGAAAAGCAAGGCTTTTTTGAAATAGAAAAGCCTGAATGTACTCGCAATTATAGCAATTACGCGCTTGGGTAAACAAAGAAAGGAAGATAGCATATGGAAATATATGATTTTATAAATTCAAAAGACATCAAAACACATTGGAAAAACATCAATTACGTCCC
>JAFTON010000016.1 GCA_017463765.1 Clostridia bacterium
AGGCTGAACCCTTCCGTCACGCTACGCGCGCCACCTCCCCTGGAAGTGGAGGCTGAACCCTTCCGTCACGCTACGCGCGCCACCTCCCCTGGAAGTGGAGGCTGAACCCTTCCGTCACGCTACGCGTGCCACCTCCCCTGGAAGTGGAGGCTAAACCCTTCCGTCACGACAAGTCGCGCCACCTCCCCTGGAAGTGGAGGCTCAACCCTTCCGTCACGGCAAGCCGTGCCACCTCCCCTGGAAGTGGAGGCTATACTTATTTTAATAATAAATTAATAAAAAACACTTGCAAAAAAAGTCACATTGTGCTATGATATAAAATAACTTTTGTTTTGAAAAGGAGGCTGCTGGTTTGATTTTCGGCAAACACATCAACAAATACTATTTCAAGTACGCGCACATGCTTATTCTCGGCATTCTGGCGCTTCTTTTCGTCGATCTTCTCCAGCTTGAGATCCCCGAGCTTTACCGTATGGTAATAAACGGGCTTGAGTATGGCGAGGTTGAGGTTGACGGGGCTATGCTGCCCTTCGACATGGACTTCCTTGTAAAGCAGATCTGTGGCCCGATGCTGTATATCGTGCTGGCAATGGTGTTCTGCCGTTTCCTCTGGCGTGTATGTCTGTTCGGCGCAGGAATAAAGGTGGAGACCGATCTCCGTTCCAGAATGTTCAACCACTCGAAGCATCTCTCCCAGCAGTTCTATCATAAAAACAAGGTCGGTAATATGATGTCATATTATACAAACGATCTTGAGACAATCCAGGAATGCTTCGGTGACGGCGTGCTTATGATGTTCGATGCGCTGCTCCTCGGTGGACTTGCCGTTGCAAAGATGGTGCAGATGAACTGGCTGCTCACCCTCTTCACACTTATTCCTATGGCATTTTTGCTTATCGTAGGAACGGTGGTAGGACAGTATATGACTAAAAAGTGGGAAGCGCGCCAGGAGGCTTTCTCGGCTCTGTCCGACTTTGCGCAGGAGAACTTCTCGGGTATCGCCGTAATTAAGGCATTCGTAAAGGAGTTCCGTGAGCTCTGGGCATTCAAGAAGCTTAATAAGGATAACGAAAAGGCAAATATCGAGTTTACCAAGGCATCCGTACTTCTGCACATCTGCGTAACCCTCTTCGTAGAGTCGGTTATCTGCGTAATTCTCGGCTACGGTGGCTACCTTGTTTATACCGAGGTGTTTAACGCAGGTCAGCTTATCGAGTTTATAAGCTACTTCAACTCTATCGTATGGCCGGTTATGGCAGTTTCCCAGCTTATTGAGATGAGCTCGCGTGGTAAGGCATCGCTTAAGCGTATAAGCGAGCTACTCGATACTCCTATCGACGTTAAGGACAACGAGGGCGCAACTCCTATCCAGTCGGTAAGGGGTGACATCGAGTTCAGAAACCTTACCTTCCGTTATCCCGAGGCTGATTATGACGCGCTCTCTGACGTTTCCTTTAAGATTAATGCAGGCGAGAATGTGGGCATTATCGGTAAAACAGGCTCAGGAAAGACAACTATAGTTGACATTATTCTTAGAATTTATAACGTTCCCGACGAAACTGTATATATTGACGGCAGGGACGTTAATGAGATTACAATAGAATCGCTGCGTGCAGCATGCGCCTACGTTCCTCAGGATAACTTCCTGTTCAGCGATACCATTGAGCATAATATTGCCTTCGCAGTGGACGACTACGACAGGGAAGAGGTCATGCGCTTTGCCGACCTTAGTGACGTTCACGGTAATATATCGGAATTTGCCGAGGGATATGATACAATCCTCGGTGAGCGTGGCGTTACCGTCTCGGGTGGACAGAAGCAGCGTATCTCTATCGCCCGTGCACTTATGAAGCGTGCGTCTATACTTATCCTTGACGACTCGGTAAGCGCAGTTGATACCGAAACCGAGCGTACCATTATCCAAAACCTGAGAGAGACAAGAAAGGGCAAGACCACAATTCTTATTGCCCACCGTGTTTCCACGGTTGAGAAGATGGATAAGATTATTTTCATTGACGATGGCAAAATCCTTGCAGTAGGCTCTCATGAAGAGCTTCTTGCGAACTCTTCCGAGTACCGTAAGACCGTTGAGCTTCAGAAGCTTGACGAGGAGGAGGTGTAATATGAATATCCATGAAATTTATCCCCTCTTAGTCCTTGGTGGAATTATCGGTCTGTTCTCGGTAATCTTTATCGTTGCCTACGCCACTATGAAGAATAAAAAAGAGGCGATCGGCTTCGACCGTCATATGAAGGACTCTGAAATCATAGTCAGACTTATCCGTTATGCAAAGCCCTATATCCCACAGTTTATCATTGTTGGCGTGATAATGCTTATCTCCATCGCCTACGATATTATCTCACCCCTGCTTATCGGTAGGATTGAGGAAATTCTCAGTGGTGGCTTTGAGATGAGTGAGCTTTTCGCATATATCATCGTATATGCAAGCATCCTTATAATTTCTCTTGCTGCAACCTACGTTCAGTCGCTCATGCTTCAGAAGATAGGTCAGCAGATCCTTTCCTCTCTCCGTGAGGATACCTTCACCCATATCGAGAGCCTCTCTCACGGCCAGCTTAATTCCATGCCGGTAGGTAAGCTTGTTACCAGAGTTGCGAACGATACGGGCGCAATCTCGATGATGTTTACTAACCTGCTTGTAAACCTTATCAAAAACTGCTTCATCATCGTGGGTGTGTTCGTGGCGATGCTCTGCCTGAACTATATGCTCACCCTTATGGTGCTTTGCTTCGTTCCCTTTATTATACTATTTACCGTCATTTTCCGTAAGTTTTCGCGTAAGGCATACCGTCGTGTTAAGGACGGCACCACAGATATAAACACCTTCCTCTCGGAGAACCTCTCGGGTATGAAGATCACTCAGGTATTTAACCGTGAGGACCGTAAGGCTGCCGAGTTTGAGGAGAAAAACCAGCGTCTCGGCAAGGCAAAGCATAAGCAGATTTTCGTATTCGGTATCTTCCGTCCGATGGTGTATATGCTCTATATCTCTTCGGTAATGGCGCTGTTCTACCTCTCGGGCAGTGGATATATTAACGATACAGAGTTCCTCGGTCAGACCATCGACGGCGCAGTGCTCGTATCCTTCTATATGTTCATATCCAGATTCTTTAACCCTATACAGAATCTTGCAGAGCAGTTTAACCGTATGCAGTCGGCGTTCGCCTCGGCAGAGAAGATTTTCACCGTCCTCGATACAAAGCCTGCTATCGTTGATGAGCCAGACACAATAGAGCTTGATCACATCGAGGGTAATATCGAGTTTAAGAACGTATGGTTCGCATACAACGAGGGTGAATGGGTGCTTCGTGACGTGTCCTTTAAGGTTAATGCGAAGGAAACCGTCGCCTTTGTCGGCTCCACAGGCTCGGGTAAGACGACCATTCTCTCGCTTATCTGCCGTAACTACGATATCCAGAAGGGCGAGATCCTTATCGACGGTATTAATATTAAGAAGATAAAGATTTCCTCGCTTCGCCGTCACTTCGGTCAGATGCTTCAGGACGTATTTCTCTTCTCGGGTACGATCAGGTCGAATATTGTCCTCCGTGACGAGTCTATCACAGACGAGGAGGTTATGCAGGTCTGCGATTACGTAAACGCTACCCACTTTATCTCTAAGCTGACTAAGGGACTTGACGAGGAGGTAAGAGAGCGTGGCAACAACTTCTCTGCAGGTCAGAGACAGCTCCTCTCCTTTGCCAGAACTATAGTGCATAAGCCTGCAGTAATGATTCTTGATGAGGCTACTGCGAATATCGATACCGAGACAGAGGTGCTTATCCAGGATTCGCTGGAAAAGATGATGAACATCGGCACAATGCTTATCGTTGCTCACCGTCTTTCTACAATTCAGCATGCTGATAAGATTATCGTGCTCTCCCGCGGCGAGATAGTGGAGCAGGGTAACCACGACCAGCTTCTGAAGCTCCGTGGCAGATACTATGATCTCTATATGCTTCAGTTTAAGAAAGAGCAGCTTAATAAGGGTTAACCATTAGCCTCCACTTTTAGGGGAGGTGGCACGCGTAGCGTGACGGAAGGGTTTAGCCTCCACTTCCAGGGGAGGTGGGCCGAAGGCGACGGAGGGGTTGAGATTTCCTTTGCGAAAGGCAAGAAAGTCATAAGTTTTCAAGCCCGACAACCCCTCAGGTTAGCCAATAATTAAAAAATTCTAAAAAACTATTGCAAAATCCGACAAGGTATGCTATAATAAAATATAAAAATTTTTCAGAAAGGTGCAAAAAGGGCTTGACAATGATGCAGAATGGTGCGATAATCTATAAGCAAGCAAGCAAGCAAGCAAGC
>JAFTON010000063.1 GCA_017463765.1 Clostridia bacterium
CGGTTACGTTTATTTAAAGTGGGAAGATAAGGGCATTTGGGTGTCTGTCGAACTTGATGAAGAAACAAAATTTGCTGAAATAGATGAAATCGATTCTTGTTATTATCCAAATCAAAACAAAATTGATAAAACAACGATAAAAGAGATAAAAGGCATAATCAACTCTTATTTTGCAGAGCTTGGATACACAACAAGATTTATCTCATATGATTGATTTTACATCATATAAGACAGGCATCTGTTTTGGATGCACATGAAATTACCCCAAATGCTGAAAAAGCCTTGATTTTATTGACTTTTCTGCCATGGCATCTAAATTGGTGGTACAACACAAACGTAGCCTAAGTAGAACCATCTGTTTTACTTAGGCTTTTTTATTTTATTATTAGCTGTATAGTCATTCCCTCTGCGACGGTATTTAAGCAAAAAGAAAAGCCCCGATTTTCATCGGGACCATTTCTTGTGGGTTTAGTAAAATAGATTTCCATCTTATCATCGTAAAGGATTATCTCTTTTACAAAAGAATGCTTGAGACAGCCAATTTTGTGAAATTTATTTTACCTTTATGGGTATGAGAATTTTGATTTCAAACCACTTATCATTCGCCTTGATATCAACGGCTCCGTCATACTTTTCTACGGTATAGTTAATACTCTTAATGCCGTAGCCATGATCCTCGGCATTCTTTTTTGTGGTCTTAAAGCTGGCACCCTCTTTTTTAAGATTTCCTGTAAAATAGTTTTCAAACCGAATCATTACAAAGGATTTAAACTGGGATACGTTAACGTGGATAAGGCGTTTTTCTTTATCCTCAAGCTTCATAGTAGCCTCTATGGCGTTATCAAGAGCATTACCGAATATAGAGCAAATATCCATAGCATCCATAAAATCAAGAAGCGCTCCGTCTGCAACGACAATCATTGTTATACCGTGCTTATCGCACTGCATGCTCTTGCTTGTAAGGACGGTATCAAGAACAGAATTGCCTGTTTTATACTGTAGCTCGTATGCCTTGATATCTGCCTCCATCCGATCGAGAAGAGCTGCTCGCTGCTCGCTGTCGTTCATCCCTCTCAGTATATTTATCTGATGCTTCATATCGTGATACTTCATATTGATAATCTCAATACTGTCTCTCGACTGCTTGTACTGAATATACTGATTTTTCAAAGCTCCCTGCACTGCATCAAGCTCACGGCGAACCATATTGTTATAGCAGGACAGAAGATGAGCGTAAAGCATTGCTACACCTGCAACGTCCACAAGAGTTCGTATAGCACCTATCTGTATTGAATACGGCTTTGGAGTAATGGAGTTAAAGCTGATAAAGCTGATATTACTGAAGCCGAAAACGAGAACACAGATAAAGAGCGAAATAAACCAATCCTTCTTTTCAATATGCAAACGTGTTTCCTTTGATATACGGGTAGACAACAGCTTCCATATACCGAAAATTACGCTTCCATATATGAGTAGGATTGCCAGCACCTCTATAATAAGAGGTATTTTACTTGTATCGGAGTATATATAGTTTACAACCTGCCATTCAAGCGACGCTATACATTCTGCAACGGCAAATGCCATTACTGCATAGAAAATACTTTCATAAATTGAAATCCTGTTACACAGCCAGATAAATCCCACGATTGACAAAAATGCAAGAATCATACAAAGTATCCAGAGCAGAAGTGGAATAGTAGCCGTTACCTCAAGGAAGAATGCAAGAGCAATCAGGTATATTGCAGAAAAGAGGATATAGTTTTTGATCTTGATTTTCGGACCGAGAAGCAGCACGAACAAATTACAGGAAAGCCATTCTGCAAGAGCCGTATAAAACCTCGGAATATCCGAAACTGCATTTTCAAGCATTATTTACGAACCTCCTCCCCAATAAGTCATAAGGGCCTTAAAGAAGTCTTTTTTACGCGTCCTGCTTACCGGAAGCGTAAATTTGCCGATCTTAACCTCGTTATTATCAAAATTTTCCACGTAGGCAAGATTAATAAGATATCCCTTGCTTATCCTGAAGAAATGCGAGTCGCAAAGCTTGCTTTCAACCTCACGCATCGTCTGGGTAAGCTGGTATTCTCCGTTGACAACGTGACAAATCGTTACGTGTCCCTGAGTTTCAACAAAATAAATATCCTTAATATCAATTCGGGCAGTACCACCCTTGATATTCAGTAAAGCAAACTTGTTTTTACGGTTATCACGCAGTGAGAGCGCCTTGTTAAGACAATGTGAAAAAGCAAAGTAGGACACCGGCTTCAGAAGATAATTAAAAGCCTGAACTGCATATCCCTGAATGGCATACTGCATCATATTTGTTATAAAAATAATAACAACCTCGGAATCGACCCGTCGGATCTCCTCTGCTGCAGATATTCCGTCCATAAACTTCATTTCCACGTCCATGAAAATGATATCAAATTGGTTGTCATACTTACTAACTATCTTATCTCCGTCAGAGAAGGTTTCTATCTTAAAGCTTGCGCCATTCTCTTTTTCATATTTAGCTAAATACTCTTTGATGCGTTCAACAGATGATACCTCGTCGTCAACAATGGCAACATTAATCATTAGATTATCCTCTCTTTCTCATAATTTAGTATAAGAACAACCACTTTGAAACCTATAAAATAATCTGACATATTCTGCTGCCTACCATCTCCGATATGTCGGATTAGTTTATAGGTGATGCCGATCTGAACCAAAAGCAGTAAACTGAAATAATTCAGACCGACATCGAAAAATAAAAACTATTGCTCGTAAGAAACTACGTATTCATAGGTTGCAACGATAGCAAAATGATCCGAATAATAATCGGATGCATCACCCTTGTCACCACTTTCGGAAAGGATTCTGAACGTAAGAGCCTCAAAATCACCCTTTGTTGCAAAAATGTAATCAATAGGTACTGTCTTACATGAACCCGAGCCATAGCTCTCACCTGCACCGTAGCCGTAGTTATGGAAGGTGTTGCCGTCCATGGTTTCATTAGCCACAATACGAGAGTCATCCATATACTCGGTTATTACGTTATAGGTGTCTGTTTCCTCGTTTGATGCAAAGTTAAGGTCACCGGAGAAGAATGCGGGGATACCTGACTCCTGAATTCTGGAGACAATAAGCTTTGCGCTTTCATTACGGATAGCCTCTGCCTCGTAGCTGAAATGCGAGTTGAAGTATGCAAACTCAAAGCCGGAAAGTCTGTCTTTAAGGATTACCCAGGTACATACTCTGGGGAATAGCGCCTCGCTGCTCCAGCCCGTTGCCACAGAGCCCTCTACCTCAGGAGTAGGAGAAAGCCAGAAGGTATCGCTGTCAATAAGCTCAAAACGGTCTACATTGTAATAAATTGCGCTTGCCTCACGGTAACCGTAGTATGCGTGAGAGGGCTGAGTTGCACGGTATTTACCTACCCTTACATAACCCTCGCTTTCAAGTGCGTCTACAAGGAAGCCTTCCCAGCCGGGAGTCTCCTCCTGCACACCGATTACGTCCGGAATTTCTTCCATAATTTTTGAAAGAATCTTTTTCTGCTTTGAAGAATCCGTTCCGTATGCCTGGTCAAGATTAAAGGACATTACCTTAAGACCGTAAGCAACCTCGATAGGCTCGTGTCCCTCGCACTTCTCTGCACAAGCGTCGTCGGTGCACTCGGTATCAAGGCACTTATGACATTTTTCACAAACGCTTTCGCACTCGTGGACAGGATCGGAGGTGTGTCCCTCACACTTTTCGGAGCATTCACACTCGGGATCAGGACATTTTCCACATTCAGAGCAGAGGTGAGATTCATCAGGCATTTTATTGAAAATACAGCTTGCCATACTAAGCAGGCAAATAATCATAGCAATGCCCAGACATAAAAATCTTTTTATTTTATTCATAATTTACCTCTTATTATCTTCATCGGCACCTATGCGGAGTTACCCGCATAGGTGTTTTAAAATTTGAATTAGTGATATCCTTCAAGAGCCTCGTGATTGCCCTTAGGAGGATCTGTAATTCCAACCTCATAGAACTCCTCTGCTGTCCAGACAGCGTTGCTGTTAGCTGCAGCATAGAGGATACGCTTGCACGCCTGACGAAGAAGGAAGTGAACGTCGTCGGGAGCCTCGTTATATGCATGAGCTGCACCGTAGGTTACGTTCTTACCAAGCCACAGGTCATTACCTGCTCTGAGGCCTGCGTTAACCGGCATTGTTCCAGGATTGGTCCAGTCGGTAACTGCAACACCCTCGAAGCCCCATTCGTCACGGAGAACCTCGGTCATAAGAGCGTGGCTGCCACCCGTCCAGGTGGTACCAATGAAGTTGAAGCTGGACATAATACCCATAGAGCCACCCTCCTTGATAGCTATCTCGAAGGCACGGAGATAGAGCTCACGCATAGACTGCTCATTTGCCCAAACCTGAATGGTTCTTCTATCGGTTTCCTGATCGTTAAGAGCAAAGTGCTTGATATAGGTATAAACACCGAACTTAGCAGCACCCTTAACGCTTCCTGCTGCCATAAGGCCGGAGATAAGGGGATCCTCGGAGTAGTACTCGAAGTTACGTCCACCGGGAGCTGCACGGTGAAGGTTAAGGCCGGGAGCATACCAACCGGTCATACCCATTGCTGCGCCCTCCTTACCCAGACTGTAACCGAGAAGGTATGCCATATCGGTATTCCAGGTAGATGCTACAACAACCTCAGAGGGATAGCCTACACCGTAGATAGATACCGATGCAGGACCGTCGTCGTCACCCATTTCGGGTTTGCCAACGCTCTCAATAGCTACTGTACCCATGAAACGGCTGTCAACAAGCTTGAACATATCGTTAAGAGTCATCTGGTTAATTAGATCGTCCCAGGTGTACTTTTTTCCGTTCTTGGTGATGCTGCCGTCAAGAGCTACGCCCTTGAAATCTCTGATAACAAGACCGTTGTTAGCTCCCTGAACATAGTCGTCGGTGTCTATATTACTGATAAGATTGTCCTTATAGGACTTAACGTAAGAGGTTTTTGCTACAGAAGATGATGCAGTGGTATTAATCTTATCCTCGGTGGGATAAGTACCCGACCAGTCAGATCTGGACAGATAAGTAACTGCATTATCGTTAGGACCGAATTCAACGTCAGAAAATCTTGTCTGAACTGTGTTTCCGGTTATGGGGTCTGTAGTGATCTCAACACTTTCTGCAAGATTGTAAACGTGTGCATTTACAAACTCATCCTCGGTATCAGAATCGGGACAGATATCCCATACGTTTTCACGAAGAGAAATTTCATACTCTCCTGCTTCAAGAACGTAAGCGCCCTTGCCACCGTTAGCACCGTTATACCAGCTCGACATATCGCTGAACGCGAACTCAACTCTTGCAAAGTAGGTCTCGCCGGGCTCAATAATATCGGTCTTTGCAAAGCCCGCAAGCTCATAGTATGGCTTTTCAATCATACCTGTATAAGGCGCGCTGAAGTAAATCTGAACTACTTCCTTACCTGCCATATTACCGGTATTCGTAACAGCAACCTGAATAGATACGATATCCTGTTCAGGATCTATTATCATTTCGGTGATATGCTTTTCATAGGTGGTATAGGACATACCCTCACCGAAGGAATACTGAACGTGATCGTGATAGTTATATCCTGCGTCTGTAAGAGCACGTGTTACGTAGTAGCGATATCCAAGATAGACGCCCTCGTAATAAATCTGGAAAGGAACTCCATTATTCGCATAGTTTTCTGTTCCCTCGTGACCGAACATAAGCTGTGCGGGGTTGTCTTTGCCGGAATAAGGCCAGGTGTCAACCATTTTACCCGAAGGATTAACTCTGCCCGAGATAACGCCTGCAACTGCAGTGTTACCGGTAAGACCGGGGTGACCGATCCAGAGTACCGAATCGATGCCATCGTCATCGAGCACGCCAAGCTCCATTGTATTGGAAGAGTTGATAAGGATGATAACTCTCTCGAAGTTTTCCTTCAAAAGCTCTATCATAGCCTCTTCTCTATCGGTAAGAAGTGTATTGCTGTATCTGAGGTCGCCATCCTCAGAGCCTGCTCTTGAAACTGCGTAGATCGCGATGTCGGAATATTCCTTTGCAGCTTCAAGAAGTGTCTTGCCGTCAAGACCGTCATAGGTTCTTGTGTAAGCAGATGCTTCAGGCTCGTTATCATAGGGGAATCTTGTTTCGTCGATAAGAATATTACCCTTATCATCCTTAGTGTTGCCACCGAAAACGTTGTTCTGACACTGAATGTCATAGTCTGTCTCGGTGATCTTATAGGTCTTGCTCTCAAAGTAGTTTGCCACAAGGTTGTAAAGATCCTTATTATACTGGAAGCCCTCTGTTTCAAGAGCATCTTCAAGACGGGTCATATACAGATCGTTGCCATAGGAATTGGCGTTGGTTACGAATACACCCGAACCTCCACCACCGTAAAGCATACCGAACACCGATGAACCGAAAAGATTAACCTTTACGTCGCCTTCATTTTCAGGATCGAGAGGAAGAACGGCTTTGCCGTTATGCTGATTATTCTTAAGAAGTGTAATACCCTCCTCCTCGATTTTAATAACGTTCTCCTTAGCCTCGCCTATAGCAAGCTTAGCAGATTCGCTGTCGGGAGTGAGTGTGTTAGTGGGAAAAAGTGCTTCCTTTATATAAGGAAGAGCTGTTGTAAGCACAGGAACTGCTACGATAGTGATGAGAAGAAGAACTGCAATAACTGCATTCCAACGGATTCTGCCGCCGAGATTCCACTTAACTACCTTTCTGATTCTCTTGCGCTCCTCAGAAAGAACATCTCTACGCTCGGATCGCGAGGATTTCTTAAGGCTCTTAGTAAGCTCTCTTGCATATACTCTTTCATCTCTTTCGAGCTGAAGTCTGCCGAATACCCACGCCTTAATTACGTAGAGTACAAATGCAACTGCTGCCGCGATAGCTGCTGCAGTACCTGCAGTCTCCCAAGCGAATACCTTAAGAGGCCAGCCCTCAACAGGCTCCCAATTACCGATCTTATCCCAGATTGTT
The DNA here is from genome assembly GCA_017463765.1 of Clostridia bacterium. GTDB lineage: Bacteria > Bacillota > Clostridia > Oscillospirales > CAG-272 > UBA1740. The sequence goes on from JAFTON010000063.1 coordinate 7,032, forward strand.
TCCTCGGTGGGATCTTCAGGTGCCTCGGGTGTTTCGGGACCGTCGGGAGTATTAGGATTATCAGGAACTACAGGAGTTTCAGGCTTGCTGTCAATTCCGTCGTCCTCATAGATCGTAACACCTCTGGTCTTAGTGGATGTGTTACCCTTCTTGTCTGTTGCTGTAATAACGATAGTATATCTGCCGGGTACAGTGGGAAGAAAGCTTCCGTCTGCACACTCGATCTCGGTCTGGCTATCCTTACCGTAATCAAGATATACCTTAACGTCAACGGCGATATCGTCCTTTGCAGTAACGTTATCCTTAACGCTGAAGTCAAAGTTAACGTCCTTGCCTGCCTCGAGATTGCTGTGATCGATCTCGATATCGGAGATTGTAGGAGCAACTACGTCGGATGCAGCTGCGCCGGTATTCTTACCGGGGATAAGCTCAATGCAGTCTACGTTGCAGTAATATCCGGTGGTGAGCATCTCAAGCACGATGGTGATCTTGCCTGCCTCTACCTGAGTGGAGTAGGTGTCAAATGCCTGGAAGTTGTACCACTGATCTCCTACGAGAGCGGGAATGCTGTCGTTTGTGAGCTGAAGCTCAACGCCATTCACGGTAAGCCTCATTACCTCGGAGAAGTTTACTGCATCCGAGCAAGGCGCTATGTGAAGGACGATATATCCCTCGGTAGCAATGGGAAGATCAACCTCCCAGATGATCTTATTACCTGCAAGACCCCAGTTACCTACGGTCCAATTGCCGGATGCAAGATCGGTTTCCTCGATGATTATACCGGCACCACTGCCATCTGTACTGATAATAGTATCAGCCCAATTAGTGTCCTCTGCCTCGAGAAGGAATGCGCCACAGGTAGGACATCTGCCGTCAACGTAGTTGTGCTCGTGGCTGGGAGTGCCTACACCGCTACCGTCACCGAACTCAACGAAGAAGTAGTCGAAGTTGAAGTTTGAGCCCTCAACTGCGCCGATGTAAAGCTCGTTCTCACCTGCGATAAGCTCTACTTCCTCAAGATAGTATACGGAGAAATTATACCAGCCGTTTGCCCAGTCGGTGAAGGGCTTGAAGCTGTCGGCGAAGGATACGGACTGACCGTTTACCTTAACGTCAAGGCTTGTGCCACCCCAACCGGTTACAAGTGCAATACCGATTCTTGCAGTAGTAGCACTTGATACGCTGAACTTATAGCTAACGCTTGTGTCGCCGTGTCCCCAGTTACCAATGCACCAGCCTTCAGAACAGCCGTCTCTCTCAAGAACGAAGCCCTGATCAAGGTCAGTAGACGTACCATTGGGTGTTACGGTTTCCATCTCGATCTTTATGCTTCCACAAGAGCAGGAACCGTTCACAAATTCATGAGTATGATCGGGATGTACGGGAGTATGACCCTGGCACTTCTCTGCACAAGCTGCCTCTGCACATTCTGAGTCAAGGCACTTGCCACACTCGGGACAGATACTCTCACATGCGTGAGGAGGAACAACAGGCTCATCTTCTACAAAGTCGAAGATTATGTAGTCGAAGTTGAAGTATGATCCTTCATAAGCTTCAAGATAAATGGTATTTTCACCAGCATTGAGCTGTACTTCATTGAGGTAATAAACCTTGAAGTTGTACCAGCCGTTTTCCCAGTCAGTGAAGGCATCAAATCCGGTCTCAAAAGCAACGTCTACACCGTTTACTTGTGTAATAAGATTTGTGCCGTACCAACCGGTTACAAGCGCAATACCGATCTTTGCCTTGGTCGCTTCTGCTACGGTGAATTTATAGGTAACGTTGTTGTCACCCTTGCCCCAGTTGCCGATTACTGCTCCACCTGATGCCGTCTCTTTATCAAATATAAAGGTAGGATTGCCGTCGGTGGGAGTTCCGTTAGGATTAACGCTCTCAACCTCGATTCTATCACCGTCGGAAATTGCAGGAATTTCGGGCTCAACTACGTGACCCTCACACTTCTCTGCACAAGCTGCCTCTGCACATTCTGCATCAAGACACTTGCCACACTCGGGACAGATACTCTCACATACGTGAG
>JAFTON010000064.1 GCA_017463765.1 Clostridia bacterium
AACCTTCTCGCCTTCTGCAAGACCAAGCTTCTCTACGAAGATAACGTCACCCTCAGCAACCTTGTACTGCTTTCCACCTGTTACGAAAATAGCGAACATGAAAAAGCACCTCACTTTCGTGTAAAATCGCTATCATAGGCGTTGGCAAAAAGCCAAACTTCTCAGCCTATCAATAAGCGTCGTATTATTATAACACCAACAAAGTTGTTTGTCAATAGTTTTTTTGAAATTATTTAACAATTTTCTACTAAATATTTATATTATTTATTGTCTGCCAGATAAGCTCGCCATAATATCGGTGGCCATCCTTTAATGAAAGCAGGATAAGGCTATCGGGTGTATCACAAAAATACACTTCTCTTGCAAGCCTTACCGAATCAAGAACACCGTCGTAGGGGAAAATAGGATCAGTCTCACCTGCTGCCACAATAAGTCTCCTCGGATAGATAAGACCTGCAAGGTCGCCCATCTCAAAGTCTCTTCTGATACCCGGAATATGATTACACAGGCAGTGAGAAATTTCGACAATTGATTTTTCAAAGCTACAGAAGGAGCAGGAAGGCGCACAGAGAGCTATCCTCTCGTCAAGCAAGCTGAGATAAAAGGCAAGGCTGCCACCACCCGAAAAACCTGTGGCAATAATTCCCTCAGGATCTATATCGAAGCCCGAAAGAACGGCATCCAATGCACAAATTGCGTCATGAACACGCTCGCCAATCAGAGTTCTGCCCATAAGCAAGGCGGTCTTTGCATTCTCGGTACAACTCGGTGTATCGTCGCCTGCCTCGCCAAATGCGCGCAATTCAACTATAAGAGCTGCCCTGCCCGATTTTAAAGCATAGGATGCAATATTCAGCTCGGGGGTCTCGGAAAGGATTCTTATATTCTCCCGACGGTTAAGCTCCCCACCCGATCGATCCGGGTCATTATCCGGTAAGCCTGCCGTAATATGCATGTTCGAGCCGTGCCCACCGAAACAAAGACATAGCTTATGCATTTCACTTTTGTCCTTCGGCACAAGGAGATAACACTGTGCGAAATATCCGGGCTCGGTTTCAAGCTCGAAACGATGTTCGGTAAATCCTGGGTGTTCCCGGGCGTAAAGGATTTTTAGAGTATTTGCTCCAGCTTGAAGGGGCAGACCAAGAAGCTGTGAAAGATTTTGCCTTGCATTTCTCTGCCACTCAGCAAGACTCGTATCTTTTGTAAAGCGAAAGCGCGGCACAGAATGCCGCACTCTTGCCACCTCGTAAAAACCACTGTTATAAATCCTCATAAATGATTTCTGCCTCGGTTTATTTATCGAATATTATTATTCGCAATCCTCGTCACAGTTCTGGCAATCGCCGTCACAAACCTCGATGTCACCAATCTTCTCGCCACATGCAGGGCAAACAAGATCCTCTACCTCGATAGATTCGTCGAAGCAAACGATATCACCACAGGAGGGACACTCGATCTCATAGAACTCGCCATCCTCGCCCTCGTAGTCCTCGCCGTCGTTGAGGTCATCGTAATCCTCGTAATCCTCATCCTCATCGTAGAAGTAAACCTCTTCCTCAACCTCACCGAGATCGTGGTCAAGCTCCTCAACGTACTCGTGAAGCTCCTTGTTATCAGCCTCAAGAGCGTTGATCTTATCAGCCATATCGGCTACAAGAGTAAGAAGCTCAGAAATAATTCTTCCCTCGTTTGAGGTCTTATCAATGTCAGAGAAGTCGAAAGCACCCTTAATGTATGCTGCATGCTCAGAAATACCCATAGTTATTCTCCTTTAATAATATAATGGTCAAAATGCTCCCCGTAAACTGAGGAGCATTTTTAAAAAGCAAGATTAAACTCTTTCTACGTAGTCACCGGTTCTGGTGTCAATTCTGAGAACCTCGCCCTCGTTGATGAAGATCGGAACCTTTACAACTGCACCGGTCTCAAGGGTAGCGGGCTTGGTAACGTTGGTAGCTGTATCGCCACGAACGCCGGGCTCGGTAGCAACTACTGCAAGCTCTACGAATGTAGGAGGCTCAACAGAGAATACCTTTCCCTTGAAGGAGGAAATCTTACACATCATCTCTTCCTTAACGAACTTGAAGTTTTCACCAACCATATCACGGGAGATAAGAGTCTCTTCCCAAGTCTCGGTATCCATGAAGTGATAGAGGTCACCGTCATCATAGGAGTACTGAAGATCTCTTCTCTCGATTACTGCATTCTCAAACTTTGCAGTGGGGTTGAAGGACTGCTCACGAATAGCACCGGTCATAACGTCACGGTACTTGGTTCTTACGAAAGCAGCACCCTTACCGGGCTTAACGTGCTGGAACTCGATTACCTGATAAACCTTACCGTCCATCTCGAAGGTAACACCATTCTTAAAATCACCTGCTGTTAACATATTACGTCTTCCTTTTCTTGGCGTATTATTTGAATTTTTGAAGGGGCATTTAAGGTCCGCCACAACCGAAAGATGCAACAAAGGCACAAATACCCACACTATACGCAACTATTTTACACTAAAACTCGATAATTTGCAATAGCTATTTTAAAATTTTTTCAATTTTTTACAAAATTTCTATCAAATCCTTAGGAGAATGGGTGAAATTGTGTATTCCATCCTCTGTAATCGCCACCATATCCTCAATTCTGCAGCCGTATTTGCCGAAAAGATAGATACCCGGTTCAACCGTAACGATCTCACCTGCGTTTAGCTTTCTGCCAAAGCCACGGGAATAGAGTCTTGGACTTTCGTGGATAAAGAGTCCTACCGAGTGACCGAGAGAATGACCGAAGGCACCCTTATATTCGGGAACAGAATCAATTATATCTCGAGCGATCTTATCTGCCTCGCCACAGTCTGCTCCCTCGCGAAGATATTCAAGGGCAGCCGTCTGCGCTTTAAGAACGGTGTTATACAGCTTCTTTATATCCTCATCAGCCTTGCCGATAACGATTGTTCTTGTCATATCCGAGCAATATCCCTCAACCCTTGCGCCAAAGTCCATTGTAAGAAAACCGGGACGAAGCTTCAGGTTTCTCGGAGTACCGTGAGGAAGCGCCGAAGCATCACCCGATACGGCAATGGTCTCGAAGGCAAATGAATCTGCCCCACCCTTTCTCATAGCATATTCAAGCTCAACAGCAACCTCAAGCTCTGTCATATTCGGTGTAATAAACTTAAGAAGATGAGCAAGAGAGGCATCGGTTATATCCTGCGCACGCTGCATCTTTTCTATCTCGTCTGCAGATTTGATCTGACGGATAACCTCAATAGCATCACCGATATTGATAAACTCGCACTCGGAATATTCCTCGCAATAGCTGCGATAAGTCTGATAAGACACGCTGCCACCTTCAAAGCCTACCGTCTTGATTCCCTCGTCGGAAATGACCTTCTTCAGATATTCCTTACGGCTTTGAGGCATTACTATTTCGAAGGACTTATTTGCCTTACCAAGCGCCATTTCATAATATCTGAAATCCGTAACAAGGTGAGCTGTGTTTTTTGTAATAAAAAGCAAACCGTCGGTAAAGGCAAACTCCGACAGATAATGCTGGTTAAGCTCGTCGAGCACGATTACAGCATCAACGTTAAGCTCTGCCATCTTATTTCTCAGTTTCGTAATTCTCATTTTGTAAGCTCCATATAGTATTTTTTCATTGCCAATGCGTCATCCGACTGTGTTCCTGCAGACTCGCAGATGATGGTAGGCGTAAGGTTGTTCTTATAGATAACCTGGCAAAGAGGCTCAAAGCCGGGACCGTAAAGATCATCCTCAAAGGTAAGATGACGTTTTTCGCCACCCTTCGACCACTCAATTTTTGAGAAATGACAGTGCAGATTGGATGCAACCTCAGCTCCAAACAGATGATCTATTTTATCAAAAACACGAAGATAATCATCGGCAGAAACGAAAACTCCACCCAGATCTCTTGCATTAAGATGTCCGAAGTCAACCACGGGAACAAAAGCCGAGTCGATACGGCATAGCTCCAGCACCTCATCGAGAGTTCCGAGCTGATTGATCTTGCCCATAGTTTCAAGTCCGATTTTTATGCCGTAGGTATCAACTGCAGAAAGGGTTTTTACAAGAGTATCACCTGCAAGGCGCATCGCTTCATCACGGCTGATCTTTGCTGCCGATCCTGTATGAACAACAATGGTTCCTGCCCCGAGCAGCTTCGCTGCATCAAGGCTCTGTCTGATGTAATTTATGCTGTTAAGTCGCTTCTCCTCAACAACGCCCGAAAGCGAAATAAAATAGGGCGTATGGAAGGACATCTTTACGTTATGAATTGCTGCTTCCCTGCCAATCTCGGCAAGTATGCCGGGCGATGCCGAAAGACCGTTGCCTGCCTCGTATTCATAGGCATCAAGACCGATGGATTTTACCCATCTCGGTGCATCAATTGTTGATTTAAAGCCTGCGAGACGGAATGCATCGCTGTTTCCACCCGGGCCAAAATATGCTGCCATTATTTATTTTCTCCTCTGTGAATTTTATCGTATTTTTTCTGTATAGGTTTTTCGAGTATTCTTTTTACTCTTGTAAGCAGATCTCGCCTGTCGTTTATCGGTGGAACAAGAATCGCTCTGATCCCTGCATTGTGAGCAGCCCACACGTCGGTAAGAATCTGATCTCCCATAAAAATTGTGTTTTCTTTATTCGTTCCGATAAGCTCCATTGCTTTATTAAGTTTAAATGGAAAAGGCTTTCCTGCCCTGGAGAACGCTAGAATACCGATATCTTGATTAAAAAGATCTACTCGCGCCTGATTGTTGTTTGAAATAATAACCGTCTTGATTCCAACGGCATGAAGTGACGACAGCCAACTAAGCACGTTATCACCGGGTGTTGGATGCTCGTAAGGCTCAAGCGTGTTGTCTACGTCAAGCAAAACACCCTTCACACCGATCGAAAGAAGGAACTCCGGCGTCACGTTTTCAAAGCTTTGGAATCTGTATTCAGGTACTAATGTAAATTTCATCATTACTCCTAACAATATTTTTACAGATACATTATATCATAATTCCAAATTCAAGTCAATATAATATGTAAAATTAGAGAGTCATAAAGAAAAAAGCCGAATCTATAACGACTCGGCTTGAAAAATTATTTGAATTTTACGGCTGTTCCATAGGCAATAACCTCAGCTGCGCCCTGCATAACTGCAGCGGATGCATAACGGATATTAACTATTGCATCAGCGCCGAGAGCCTCGGCCTCTTCAACCATACGCTTCGTTGCGAGCGCTCTCGCCTCATTCATCATCTCATTGTAAGCCTTAAGCTCGCCACCAACGAGAGTCTTGAAGCTCTGGGCAATATCCTTTCCGATATGCTTGCTCTGAATAGTGCTTCCACGAACTAATCCAAGCATCTCAAGCTCTTTGCCTGTAATATAATCAGTATTTACTAAGATCATCTTCCTCGCCACTCCTTATTTCTTTAATTCTTTGTATACAAACGTATATCATAACCGCCACCAAGGCAAAAGGAATAACACCGAGCGCAATTTTTGCAAATGCACTTGGCAAAACAGAAATCAAAACCGCAAAATATACAACGAAATATATAACAAACAACACTGTAATAATAAGCGGCGCAATGATCTTTTTCATATTATTCCCCTCCTCTTTAGGTTAAAATTATTATATCATATTAAAAAATAGTTGTCAATACGCAAAAAGATTAAAATTTTAGTAAAAAAACTTTCAAAAAGGTATTGACAAATCGGGCTTTCTGTGGTATTATATAAAGGCTGAAAACAATATGCGAGTGTAGTTCAATGGTAGAATTCCAGCCTTCCAAGCTGGTCGCGTGGGTTCGATTCCCATCACTCGCTCCAAATGCGCCCTTAGCTCAGTGGATAGAGTGCCCGGCTACGAACCGGTAGGTCGAAGGTTCGAA
>JAFTON010000065.1 GCA_017463765.1 Clostridia bacterium
AAAAAGTTTTTAGGTATCGCTCTTATGATACTTATGCTTGTCTTTACGCTCGCTTCCTGTGATATGGTAAAGGGTATGATTATCAAGCACGAAGTTACTTTCAGTCTTGACGGTGGCGTCGCAGGCGAAGGCTATACCGAAAGCGTGGAGATCGGTGACGGCAAGACTCTCACTCTTTCAACACCCACTCGCGAGGGATATAACTTCCTCGGCTGGTATTCGGGAGAGACTAAGGTTACCGAAAGCACGCCCATTACCTCGGATATGACTCTTACTGCAAAATGGGAGATAAAGACCTTTAAGGTCAGCTTCCTTGACTATTACGGTAACACCGTATCTACCCGGACGGTAAACTATGGCGAGAGCGCAACTGCTCCCACCGTTGACAGCGTAATCGAAAAGAAGAGATTTGACGGCTGGTCGGCAGATTTCTCTAAGGTAGTAGAGGATATGACTGTAAACGCTCTTTACGTTGATAACACATATACTATCAGCTACGATCTCGGAGAAATCGGCGAATCCTTCATCGAGCCTTGCTTCTACGGTGAGCTTCCCAAGATTCCAGAAACACCTATGATTGACGGCTACGTATTCTTCGGTTGGTATCTTGACGCCGAGCTTACCGACAGATATTTCTTCGATTATAAGCTTGACAGAGATATCACTCTCTACGCAAAGTTCTACGATACCACCCTCGGCGAGTACATAGTAATTTCTAACCTTGAACAGTTTAAGGCAATCAAAGATCAGCCCAGTGCAAAATACCTTCTTGCTTGCGACATCAACTGCAAGGGTGAAAAGCTGACTCCTATAAATTCCTTCTCAGGCGAGCTTGACGGTAACGGATATAAGATTCATAACTTTATTATTTTAGACTCAAATTATAATACAGGACTTATTCGTCAAAATAATGGAAAAATACAAAACCTATCTATCGGTGATTATATATTTGAGATAACAACCACACAAACAAAACATTCTTATTATGGTATTATTTCAGGAGTAAACAATGGTATAATTGATAATTGTCATATATTAGATGGTACATTTAAAATCGATTTCACATCTAAAACATATCAATTTTCTTTGGATGTTGGTTGCATATCAGGACAAAATCACGGAAAAATTTTTAATTGCACAAACAGATCAACTGTCAATATATTCGAAACACACACAGGAAACGGAAATCCTATTTCAGGAAACATCGGTGGAATAGCAGGACAAAATGAACCCACAGGAATAATTACAAAATGTGCAAATTATGGAGAAATAAACTTTTATAATTATTTTAATCCCTATAGCACTGGTTCGGCGCCAATATTTCCAATTGGTGGTATAGTAGGTACAAACTATGGTACACTTTCGGAAAGCTTTAATGTAGCCAATATTTATTCCAAAAATGAAATGAGTGAGGATGTCAGCCTCCCTACATTCTATATAGGAGGCGCAATTGGATTAAATGTAGGATTGGCTTATAATGCATACTCTTCTGGAAATATAGAAAAAACTACATTAAATTCGAATGTACATATAGGCGGCTTCGTAGGATATAATAAACGCGATTCCGGATATGAAGCGGTAATCAGCGAATGCTTTTCTGTTACTAATATCACTATAAATGACGTTTCTGCAAACATCGGATATTTTGCCGGAAAAACAACCGGTACAGAAAAAAGCTGTTACTATATTGATGCAGTAACATTGAACCTTTTAACTATGTCTGATGGTGTCGAAATTACAGAACCAATTGAATCTACCTGTACCGTAGGTGAGGCAAAGCCTGCTTCAGAGCTTCTTTCTGTTGATTTTATTGAAAATACTCTTTACTTCGACAGAATGATCTGGCTTGTTGTTGAAGGTGAGCTTCCTACGCTTAGATAATAAACACCACAAAAGGCGAGCAATGACTCGCCTTTTTATTTAAATAAAAAACTTTAAAATCCCTTGTATTTTCCATTTCTTTGTGCTAAAATATTAAATGACAAAATATGCGCGTTCCATTCGCGCGCAGAAAGAGAGATTGAAACTATGGAAAAATTCTATTTAACTACAGCGATTGCATACGCATCGCGCAAGCCTCATATAGGCAACACCTATGAGATCATTATGGCAGACGCCTTCGCCAGATTCCAGAAGAGTCAGGGCAAGGACGTATTCCTCTGCACAGGTACCGACGAGCACGGTCAGAAGATTGAGAATCTTGCAAATGAAGCGGGAATCACGCCGAAGGCATACGTTGATAAGGTTGCAGGCGAGATCAAGGGTCTTTGGGATCTTATGGACGCAGACTACGATCATTTCATTCGTACTACCGACGATTACCATGAGGAAGTCGTTGCTAAAATATTCAAGAAATTCTACGAGCAGGGCGATATTTACAAGGGATACTACGAGGGCTGGTATTGCACACCCTGCGAATCCTTCTTTACTGCAACCCAGGCAGCAAACGGCATTTGTCCCGACTGTGGCAGACCTGTAAGTCAGGCGAAGGAGGAGGCTTACTTCTTCAAGATGTCGAAATATGCCGACCGTCTTATCAAGCATATTGAGGATAACCCCGGTTTTATCGAGCCCGAAAGCCGTAAGAGAGAGATGGTAAACAACTTCCTTAAGGCAGGACTTCAGGATCTTTGCGTTTCCAGAACTTCGTTTACCTGGGGTATTCCCGTAACATTTGATCCTAAGCACGTGACTTACGTTTGGCTTGACGCGCTTACAAACTATATTACCGCTCTTGGTTACGATCCCGATAAGTCCTTCGAGGAACAGTCCGATAAGTTTAAGAAATATTGGCCTGCCGACGTTCATATCATAGGTAAGGATATTCTCAGATTCCACACTATCTATTGGCCCATATTCCTGATGGCGCTTGATCTTCCTCTGCCTAAGAAGGTATTCGGTCACCCCTGGTTCAACTTTGGCAATGATAAGATGTCAAAATCCAAGGGTAACGTGGTTTACGCAGACGAGCTTGCAGAGCGTTTCGGTGTTGATGCAGTAAGATATTATGCGCTCTCCGAGATGCCTTATAATTCCGACGGCAGTGTTACCTATGAGAGCGTTGTGGCTCGTTATAACAACGACCTTGCTAACAATCTCGGTAACCTTGTAAGCCGTACCCATGCTATGACTAAGAAGTATTTTGAAGGCATCGTTCCTACTCCCGACGTTACCGATCCTATTGATGATGACCTTAAGGCTACCGTTGCATCTGCTATTACAAAGTCGGTAGAGCTTATGGACGCTTACCACGTAGCAGACTCGCTCGAGGTAATCTTTGGTATGCTCAGACGTGCTAACAAGTACATTGACGAAACAATGCCTTGGGCACTTGCAAAGAACGAGAGCGATAGACCCCGTCTTGCACCTGTCATATATAATCTGCTTGAAACTATCCGTGTGGCAGCCGTGCTTCTCACACCCTATATTCCTACCACAGCAGAGAATATCTTTAATCAGCTCGGTACGGATAAGAAGGCTTTTGCAACTATAGCAGAATTCGGTGCGCTTGAAAGCGGCAAGCCTCTCGGTGAGGCATTCACCCTCTTTGCCAGAATTGATGAGAAGAAGTTCCTTGAGGAGATGGAGGCGAAGATCGCTGCTGCAATCGAGGCAAATAAGCCTGTAGAAGAGCCCGAGCATGAGGCTGAGATAGGTATTGATGCATTCTCTGCCGTTGAGCTTCGCGTTGCTGAGATTATCGCTTGTGAGCCTGTTCCGAAGGCAAAAAAGCTTCTTAAGCTTCAGGTTGACCTTGGATACGAAAAGCGTCAGGTTGTATCCGGAATTGCAAAGTTCTATACTCCCGACCAGCTTATCGGTAAGAAGGTTTGCCTTGTTACCAACCTTAAGCCTGCGAAGCTTTGTGGTGTTGACAGCTTCGGTATGATTCTCGCTTCCGGTGAGGATGACGTTAAGGTAGTATTCCTTGACCCAAGCGCAAAGAACGGAGACAGAATTCACTGATGAAATATTTCGATTCTCACGCCCACTATTACGACGAGAGATTTTCGGAGGAATTAACAGAGGGTGTCGATAACCTTATCGACACCCTTCTTACAGAAAAGGTTTCATATATCGTTAATATAGGTACCAGCCCCGAAACCTCGCGCCAGGCAATAGAGCAGGCGAAAAAACATAAAAATATGTACACTGCAATCGGTATTCATCCTTCGGATACCAGATTTCTGTCGGATATGGAATCCGAGCTTAATGAGATTCGAGAGATGATACTCGATAAGTCTAATAAGTGCGTATGTATAGGTGAAATTGGTCTTGATTATCATTATCCGGATACTGATAAGGAACGTCAGATGCGCTATTTTGAGGCTCAGATGAAAATGGCAGAGGAGCTGAACATCCCGGTTTGCATTCACGACAGGGAATCCCACGCTGACGTTATGGAGGTAATTCGCCGTCATCCCGGTGTAAAGGGTGTGTTGCATAGCTTTTCGGGTTCACGTGAGATGGCTGAGGAGCTTGTAAAATCAGGCTGGATGATATCCTTCTCTGGCACGCTTACATTTACTAATGCAAGAAAACCGAAGGAGGTTGCAGCCGTTCTGCCTCGCCACTCTGTGATGATTGAAACCGACTGTCCGTATCTTGCCCCACATCCTAAGCGTGGCAGCCTTAATCATTCCGGTAACCTGGAGTATACTAATGCCGTTCTCGCTTCAATATGGGGTATCACACCTGAGGAATGCGCAGAGATAACAGAAAATAATGCAAAAAGGTTCTTTGGTATATGAAAAAATCAATGACAATCACTTATATCGTAGAGGATAAGCTTTACGTCAATATCACAAACCGTTGTTCCAACCGATGCGAGTTTTGTATCCGTAATAACGGTGACGGTGCATACGGCTCTGACAGCCTCTGGCTTGAGAGGGAGCCCACCCGTGAGGAAATTTTGGATTCAATATTTTCTCATGATCTTTTTGCTTTTCCGGAGCTTGTTTTCTGTGGCTATGGCGAGCCATCTTACCGTCTTGACGAAGCAGTTTACGTTGCCAGAAAAGTTAAAGAACAGCACCCCGGAATGAAGATACGAATTAACACCAACGGCCAGTCTGATCTGATTTTGGGCAGAAATACTGCCCCCGATTACGAGGGGGCATTTGACGTCGTTTCGGTAAGCCTTAATACTTCGTCGAGGGAAAGATACCAGCAGATTTGCCATTCCATATATGGCGAGGCAGCCTTTGATGCTGTTCTTCGCTATGCGGGAGAGGTTAAGAACTACATACCCACCGTTTTACTTTCTGCCGTAAAAGAAACCTTGAATTCAGAGGAAATAGAGCAGTGTAAAAGGATTTGCAACGATCTCGGAGTTACTCTTCGCCTACGCGACTACATCCCACCCGAGTCCTGACACTGTTGTAGTAAGAGGTCTTGAACATAGAGTTATACATCATCAGATATGACAGTGGTGTTCGCATTATATCGAAACAAACACCCATGTAATCAAGCTCGCTTGTCAATTCCAGCAAGCTCTTAATATTCTTCAGCGATGTAAAGCTGTATTCGCCCTGCTTTCGATCACAAACGTGAGAGAGCAGGGTGCTTTCATTATGTTCAATAACGCCTCTGCCTCTCCGTACCGATTTCAGCATATCCGGTACAGTAGCATATTCCTTGCCACGACGTGCCAATGACGGTAGATCGATAAATGTTTTTGCACTCTCTCCGTTGCAGGCAAAATCCGATAGCACTCTTCGCTCTCCGTCGGCAAATGAGGCAGGATTATCCATAGCATATTTGGGGTAATATAGTACGCTTCCGTCGGCATATTCGCTGAACTCAAGTGGCGACTCTTCGTTTATCTCGGTTATAAGTATCAGATCACATCCTATCATCAGCTTTCTTAAAATCATCAGAAAGGCAGAAAAATCTTTGGCAGAATGGTTCATAGGGCAGGAATCAATAACTATTCCTTTGTAGCCATCCTCGAGAGCCAGAGAGATTAACTCTTCGGCAAATGAGGTCAGTCCCTCGCAGCGTTTATACCTGTCTGTATATCTGTCGTATACTCTGATTAAGGGGATTTTCTTTTCCTCTGCAGTTTTTTCAACCTCTCTTTTAAAATTTGCTGAGCGTCTTACACCACGCTCGTCTGCTATGGCTGCAGCAAATGTTACGTAAGTAAGATACGGCAGTACACGTTGCAATAAATCTGTTGTACAGCCTTTATAAAAGTATCCGTTTGCCACTGCCATTCCACCACGTCGGTCACCGTATTTTAATGCCAGATTCTGTCCCTGCTTCAGCTCGCTTTTTTCGATCCAGGGATTTAAGGAATATATATCTGACCTTCTGATACCAAATCTCAGCGCAATCCTATCGGGAGTATCACCGTACTGAACGGTATAGCTTCTGGTCGGTATCAGGATAAGCAGCTCTTCACCGTCTGCAGGCTCGCCTTCTGTAATCCCGTTTACCATTCGTATATTTTCTTCGCAAACCCCGTATTGCTCCGAGATATCCTTTATGCATTCGCCATTTTGTTTTATATGTATATGCATCTTTTCTCCTATCTGATTTGTCAATCTATTGGCATTATATGTTATTCTACCATTTCCGTTATTGCGAGTGTGGTCGAATCTCGCGAAAATGACAAATTAAATAGCAAAAAGTCATAAAATTTTGGCTAAAAAAACATATTGCTTTTTTTATTAGGTTATGATATACTAATACGGTTAAAAAAGAAGTTAAAGAAAGGAGTCGAAAAATGACTAAGATTATCTGCAAGAAGGAATATAATACCGAGACCTCTACCTTCATCAAGAAGGTTACCGTTGGCGCTTACGGCGATCCCGCAGGCTATGAGGAATGCCTCTTCGTTACCGATGGTGGCAACTACTTCCTCTACGTAAACGGTGGCGCAGAATCCAAGTATCCTACCGAGGACATCAAGAGAATGTCCAAGAAGGTTGCTGACGAGTGGATCGCTAACAACTAATCCATAGGCTTCCCCTTGAGGAGAAGCTGTCACGAAGTGACTGATGAGGTGTAAATGCCCTCAAATCTAACCATCGGATAAGCCTTCCCCGTTGGGGAAGGGGGACCGCTTGCAGTGGATGAGGTATCTTCGGAGCGATTTCGCGATTTTATCTCTAAACTGACTATCGGATCATATTCCACACAAAAACGGCTGTCAATCGACAGCCGTTTTTTATTCTCGGCAACGAGAGAGTTATCAGAAAGCTTGTCAGAGAGGGAGATCCTCTCGTTGACAGGGTGATAAGCTGGGCCGAGAGCGTTAAGAAAAGCCTCGTCGGTGAGGGTGGAAGGTACACTCTTGCCGAGAAGCGTAGGATCGATAAGGCTCTGAAGCTTTACGAGAAGGCGGCCGAGGCTGCAGGCAACAGAGATCTTGTCAAGAGGATTCTCGCCCTTCGTGAGGAGGATGAGGAGGATGCAATTCTCACAGATGAGTCTTACGCAGACGAAAATACCGAAAACCAGCCTTCTAACGATCATAAAACTGAAAATATGAAGGTTAGCGACCTTGACAGCAAGGCTGAAAAAGGGTATAATTATAGTAGAAAAAAATACTCGGATACAGAATATCAAGATTATGGCTGGGCGAGAGAAAACGGTGTGATTAGTGCATCGGAAAACGGTAAGCTTCGCTCTTTGTTTGCAGAAGCAGTAAGCGGCCAAGCAAAGCCTCCCAAAACCAAAGTTGGCGAATATATGATAGCCGTCGGCGATAAGATTGATAATAAGATCGCTTATATGACGGGTACCATAGATAATCCTGTTATTACTCGTATTATGGAAATTAATCTTGATAATGAAACGGAGCTGGATTTCGAAAGGAGAAAAATATATGATGCTGAGAGGAGAGGCATACAGCCAAAGGCTGGCCAGCTTTTCAAATTCTACCATTCAACTGATTATGGATATAGACAGCAGTGGCAGGGAAGCAACGTTGAAAACAACAGAAATAACAGCAAACTCGGAATTATCGGAGGAAGAAGTAGTAAAACAACTTCAAGAATTAAAGAAATCTTATTCGACGACGACGGAAACGTAGTCAGCGAGACAAGATACTCCTACAAGACTCCTGCTGAGAGCAAGGTTTACAAGCGGATTGCCGAGTGGGAAAAGCTGAAGGTTTATGAGAAGGCTGATGCCGAGACGGTTCTCTCCCATCTGAAGCCTTACCTCCATGGTCTTAACCTTTCTCATATCAAGGCAGAGATCAAGCATAAGTACGTAAAAGGGGCTGAGTCATTAAGAATTCAGCAATATCAAGGCTTTGTGGATAGTAAAGACATCAACTGCTGAATTCTTAGTGCGAAGCACCTTTCGGGGCTTGCTTGATTTAGAGCAGAAATCTTCGTTTGCGAGTGTGAGGCGTATTGGCATACGTCGAGCGAGTAAACGGAGATAGAACAAAAACTCAAATAAAAAAAGAGAAAACCGTAGGTTTTCAACCTTAGATTTTCTCGGTTAGATTAATACTGATGGTAGAGGCACATTTAAGAGTACCTCTACCTTTTTTGTTCGGTTATGCCTAAATGAAGCAGCCCCTTTTATATTTACTTCAAATAAGTTTTACTAACTATTGCTTCATCGGAGGCAAATCTCTTGATACTCTCGATGCCACCCTTGCAGCCACTTTTGGTTGCATATCCGTGGGATGCATGGCAAACAATAAGTCCGTTTGGTGCATACAGACGGAAACGGTATTCACCGGCCTTATCGAGATAGATCTCCCACTTGGGACAGGGAAGAGAAACGCTCTTTTTGAGTGTGGTGTCCTCGGTCTCAGCCTTTGCAGCATTTGCAATAACACTGGCAATTCCGGTGTTTACTGCCGTAATAGAGGAATATATCTGTGAGTATGCGATAACGGTGTGATTAGAGGCGTAAAGGCTGAAAAAGTATCTGCCGTCTTTGGCTTTTCTGATATCCCACTTACCGTTTGCCGTAGATTTGCTCTCGGAAATAGCAACTGCACCCTTTACCTCGGGTGAATCGTCACTAAGCTCCTTTCCTTTGGGCGATTTCTTTTTAGCAGATGTATTTTTGTCAGCCGTCTTTGCAGTCGATGCTTTTTTTGCAGGCTGTGAAGCACTCTTTTCGGTTGTCACAGCTTTTTTCGGTTTTGCTGTTTTCTTCTCTTCGATAGCTTTTTCTGATTTAACGGGTTTTGGACTTGATTTTTTATTCACTGCAGCCTTTTCGGCTTTTGCGTTTTTTTCGGGTTCAGACGGCTTTACCGTAGCCTTGCTTTTCGAAGCCTGCTTTACAATCGGAGCAAAATCCTCTTTAAAATATTCCTCCTGACCGTCGTCATCCTCTTTTTTCTTGTTGAAAAGTGATTTTAAGAAAGCCATATTGTTACCTCCGTTGTTTCTTTTTATTTACATTTTATCATAAATAACTGTAAAATACAACGGAAAATACAAAATATTCTATTTTTTTCCTCTTTTCTTTTCAGCCTCGGCTTTAAGGTAGGCGAGAGCATCCTTTATTCCACCAATCTCATCGATAAGCCCACATTCCACAGCCTCATAGCCGTTCAGAATAGAGCCGATGTCATTTACCAGAGTGTCGGTTCGGTTAATAAGATGACGGAAATACTCTTCCTTCACCCCCGAATGACCGACGATGAACCGAATAATTCTGTCCTGCATTTTTTCCAGATAATTAAATGCCTGTGGAACACCGAGAACAACCCCACTTGTCCTTACAGGGTGAATCGTCATAGTCGCGCTTGGAACTATAAAGGACCTGTTTGCGCTAACAGCCAAGGGTACGCCTATAGAATGTCCACCACCGAGCACAACCGATGCCGTAGGCTTTGTCAGGCTTGAAATTACCTCTGCCATTGCCAGTCCTGCCTCAACGTCGCCACCGAGGGTGTTGATCAGGATAATTATTCCGTCTATTTTTTCGCTCTCTTCGAGCGCAACGAGGGTTGGAATAACGTGATCGTATTTTGTCGCCTTTTGTGT
Organism: Clostridia bacterium; assembly: GCA_017463765.1. GTDB lineage: Bacteria > Bacillota > Clostridia > Oscillospirales > CAG-272 > UBA1740. The sequence continues at coordinate 9,972 of JAFTON010000065.1, forward strand.
ATTATCAAGAATATAATGACCTTCAATTTGCCCGATTATTGTAAGGCAGAATATAGCCCCACCATCGCAATCAAGCAGGGCAGCCCCCTCCTTCAGCATAGTATCCTCGCTCTGATTTTTGCTTATCTCCTGATCTTTTTCCATCTTTTTACCTCTTTAGTTAATTCTTTAACTATTTTTTTCGATAATCTTTGCAATTATGCATTGATTTTCAAAAAATAATATGATATAATACATAATGGTTTATCGTGGGCTCTCTGTTGAGTCCAGACAATTTTAAATGTTAAGGAGATTTAAAAATGAAAAAGGTTATTGTGGAAACCTCTGCAAGACACATTCATCTCAGCCGTGAGGCAGTTGATCATCTCTTTGGTGAGGGCTATCAGCTTACTAATAAGAAGGAGCTTAGCCAGCCCGGTCAGTACGCTTGTGCTGAGAAGCTTGTTGTAGTTGGTCCTAAGGGTACGCTTAAGGCGTCTATCCTCGGTCCTACCAGAAATGCAAGCCAGGTTGAGATTTCTCTTACAGATGCCCGTGCTATCGGTGTTGTGGCTCCTATTCGTGAGTCGGGTGACATCAAGGGTAGTGGTACATGCAAGCTTGTAAACCCCGAGAACGGTGCTGAGCTTGAGCTCTCCGAGGGCGTTATCGCTGCAAAGCGTCATATCCATCTTACTCCCGAGGCAGCTGCTGAAATGGGCGTTGCTGATAAGGAGATCGTTTCTGTTAAGATCGAGTCCGAGCGTACTGCTATCCTCGGTGACGTTGTTGTAAGAGTAAGCCCCAGCTTTGCTCCTGCAATGCACATAGATACCGATGAGGCTAATGCTGCTTGTGCATTCGGTACCATTTACGGTGAAATCGTAAAGTAATTCAAATTAGTTAAATTTTAAAAAGGAGATATAAAAATTATGGCAGAACTTGTTTACTCCAAAGAAGTGGAAAACATGTGCGTCGTTGCCAAGGGCCCCAATCACGGACCTGCTCCCATTCCCGAGGAGGGCAAATGGGTAAAGGCAAAGGACATTACTGACATCTCGGCTTACACTCACGGTGTGGGCTGGTGCGCACCTCAGCAGGGTGCTTGTAAGCTTTCGCTTAACGTTAAGGACGGTATCATTGAGGAAGCTCTCGTTGAGACTATCGGTTGTTCGGGTATGACTCACTCTGCAGCTATGGCAGCAGAGATCCTTCCCGGTAAGACTCTTCTTGAGGCTCTTAATACCGACCTTGTTTGTGATGCAATTAACACAGCTATGCGTGAGCTCTTCCTTCAGATCGTTTACGGTAGATCT
>JAFTON010000066.1 GCA_017463765.1 Clostridia bacterium
GCCGTTGTCTGCAGTATAGATAGAGTCAAAGCCTTCGATGATCTCAACCTTGAAGTACTTGGTGAATTCCTCGCTTCCGGGAAGAGCTGCCTCAAGTGCATCCTGGAACTTCTCCTCCTCGGTTCTGGTATCAACGTCCTCACCACCAAGTATCTTAACAACGTTGAATGCGTTAAGAATTGCATTCTTATAAGCAGTAGTGGTAAATGTAACGCCTGCAACGGTATCAACACCGCCTGCTTCTTCTTCATTCTTGCCTTTGAAGCTTTCATTGAACTTACCGTCAGCAAGCTGACCGTCACCGGGAGTTTCCTTCTGTCCGTAGCTTACGGTCTTAGCATCAACAACCACACCGTTTGCATCGATAACAACCATAATAACGATAGGAGTATCAGCATCGAACTGACCGGAGGTCTTAATCTCAATCACGAATGTACCATCACCGGTCTTCTTTACAGAATTTACATAATTAGCAATAAGGCTGTTGTCTGCATACTGAGAAAGATCAACGTCAACTGCTACGTTAGCCTTAACGCTTGCGATAGCAGCCTCTGCAAGAGCCTTATGCTCTGCGCTCATCTCACCAACTGCCTTGCCATCTGCATCAACGCCGAGGAAGATACCGGTGGAGTCGGTTCCGATAAGACAAACATAACCCTTACCGTCCTCTGCCTCGTATACAGCATCAATGCCCTCAAGAGCAGAAAGAAGAACAACCTTGGTAAATACCTTGCCACCGGGAAGAGCTGCTTCAAGAGCTGCCTGGAACTTAACCTCTTCGGGACGGGTATCGATCTGTGCACCACCAAGAATTGCAACGGTATTGATAGCATCAAGAATTGCAGAACGGTAAGCAGTGGTGGTCATGGTAGAGCCGGCGATAAGATCAACAGCACCTGCGCCTGCAAGATCCTTGCCAACGAAGTTGTTTCCGTAGCTCTTTTCATCACCGTTGGTTTCATTGGAGTCGATACAGGTTGCGCCCGTAACAACACCGTCGGTGGTTACACCTACGATAAGGATCATACCCTTATCATAGCCCTTTGTTTCAAGCTTGATGGCATAACCCATTCCACTTGTCTCCTCCTTAACCTCTTTAACGGTAGGATAGAGATTCTTGCCCGAAATATCAACGTCCTTAAAGCCCTTTGCATCAGGCATAACTGCCATATACGCCTCGTTGGCAGCAGCTTCAAGTCTCTCGGCAATGATAGGAGCCGTGATAGAGTTAACTGCAGCAAGAACCGTAGCGAATACAGCACAGATAACAACAAGAACGATAACGTCCTTTAATGACTTTTTAATATCCATTATTTGTTACCTCTCTTTCTTAAAGACTTAGGCTTTGTCCAGCCCTCAATGTAAGGAGAGAGAATATTCATAAAGAGAATTGCGAAGGAAACTCCCTCGGGATAGTTACCGTACATTCTGATAAGGAAGGTGATAAGTCCACATCCGAATGCGAAGATCATCTTACCGGTACGGGTGATGGGAGTTGTAACGTAGTCGGTAGCCATAAATACGGCACCGAAGATAAGACCACCTGCGAGAACCTGGTAAAGAGCCATGTTCACGTCACCACTTACGATAAGGTAAAGGATGAAAACGGTAGCAGTCATAATAAGGGGAACTTCAAAATTGATAACCTTACGGATTACAAGGTAGATGAAGCCGATGATAAGTGCGATGATGCAGGACTCACCGATAGAACCACCTCTTACACCGAGGAACATATCGAGAAGAGAGGGAACAGCCTCGCCTGCTGCAAGGTTAGGAAGGGGAGTCGCACCTGCAACCGTATCAACAATCTTGGGAGCTGCGCCACCTGCAAGAGTGCTGCTGAAGCAGATGAGAAGGAATACACGTCCTGTAGCGGCAGGGTTAGCGAAGTTACAGCCAAGACCACCGAAGAGGCACTTAACAACGATAATTGCGAACACAGAACCGATCACACACTGCCAAACGGGAGCATTTGCATGAAGGCTGAGACCCAGGATAAGACCTGTGATGATCGCGCTGAAGTCGAATACGGTCTGTTCCTTCTTAACAATAAGGTTAAACAGATATTCCGAAACGACAGAGGTAAGTACGCAGGTAAATACAACAAGCAAAGCACGGATGCCGTAAATAACTGCACCTGCAATAACTGCAGGAAGAAGAGCGATAATAACGTCAAGCATCAGACGGGGAGTATCGTCCTTCGTTTTAATGTGAGGGGAGGATGAAACTATAAGCTTATTCATTTTTCACTATACCTCCTTAATCTTTCTTTTCGGATCTGGTTTTACACAGATCATTCTTCGCCAGCTTGTTATTCTCAACAAGAGGACGGCGAGAAGGACAAACGTAAGAGCAGCTGCCACAGTCGATACAGCTAAGCACGTCTGCATCCTCAAGGGCAGCAGCACGCTCGTCCTTGTTCTCAATCTTCATAGCCTTGACAAAGGCTGTAGGATTAAGTCCCATAGGACAGTGAGAAACGCACTTGCCACAGTGAATACAGGGATACTCCTTCTTAGGCTGAGCATCCTTTTTATTAATAGCGATAACAGCGCTGGTGTTCTTATAGATAGGATCGTCAAGCGAATATGCTGCAATACCCATCATAGGACCACCGTAAAGCACCTTACCGATATCGTCAAAATCGACATCAACGAAGGTAAGAATATCGCGAAGGCTGGTACCGATGGGAGCAGTAACGTTCTTAGGCGACTTAACAGCCGAGCCGTCAACGGTTACAGTCTTCCATACGAAAGGAATACCGGTCTCAAGATAGTGAGCAACGAAGGCAACCGAGGTAACGTTAAA
>JAFTON010000067.1 GCA_017463765.1 Clostridia bacterium
AATGCAAAATGCAGAATTGTATCATTAGAAAATGGAGATGGAATGAAAAACGCAATTGTAGAAAAAACCTTTGAGTTTTCCGTAAGGATAATTAATTTATACAAATATTTGCAGTTTGAAAAGAAAGAATATGTTATTGCAAAACAGCTTCTTCGTAGCGGTACAAGTATTGGAGCCAACGTTGCTGAAGCACAAAGGGCTCAAACTATGGCGGATTTTAATGCAAAAATGAATATTGCACTTAAAGAAGCAAATGAAACCTCATATTGGATTCGATTACTTCATAGAACCGATTATATCTCTAACGAGTCTTTTGTGAGCATTGAAAAAGACGTTGATGAAATCATTAGCATTTTGGTGTCAATCTGCAAACAAACAAATAAATAATTCATATGAATCAATTCTGCATTTGAATCAATTCTGCATTTGTATCAATTCTGCATTTGTATCAATTCTGCATTCTGCATTTGTATTAATTCTGCATTTGTATCAATTCTGCATTTTGCATTCTGCATTCTGCATTCAAATTTATTTTCAAAGCAAAAGGAGGTGCCACTGTGTTTAGAAAAGATAGTTTGCCCGAGCTTCTTGCTCCTGCAGGAGACATGGAGTGTTTATATGCTGCCGTGGCAGCAGGTGCCGATGCGATTTACGTCGGTGGCAAACGCTTTGGCGCGCGCGCCTTTGCGAAAAATTTTGATATAGAAGAGCTTGCCTCTGCCGTGGCATATTGCCACCTTCACGGAGTTAAGCTTTACGTTACACTGAATACGCTGATCGAGGACAGGGAGATGGCAGATGCGCTTAAATACGCAGCCGAGCTGTACCGTATCGGTGTAGATGCGCTTATCGTTTGCGATCTCGGTGTCATCTCGCAAATTCGCAGGCATGTTCCCGATCTTGAGCTTCACGGGTCTACGCAGATGTCGGTGCATAGCACCCCGGGCTGCCGTGAGGCAGGCTGCCTTGGCGTGACCCGAGTGGTTCTTGCACGCGAGCTTTCGCTTCGGGATATTAAAAGCGCAGTGGAAAACTCGCCCTGCGAGATAGAGGTTTTCCTTCACGGTGCGCTCTGCGTCTGCTATTCGGGACAGTGTCTGTTCTCATCAATGGTTGGTGGCCGTAGTGGTAACCGTGGCGAGTGTGCCCAGCCCTGCCGTCTGCCATACAACAACGGCAAATACCCACTGTCGCTTAAGGATCTGTCGCTTGCAGATCATATTCCCGAGCTTATTGAATCGGGCGTTGCCTCGCTGAAAATTGAGGGAAGAATGAAATCTCCCGATTACGTATACACCGTGGTCAGCATTTATCGCCGTCTGCTTGACGAGGGAAGGGTTGCAACCCGTGCTGAAAACGATCAGCTTCGCCGTGCCTTCTCCCGAGGTGGCTTTACCGACGGTTATTTCACAGGCAATACGGCAAAGGGTATGACCGGTATTCGCTCCGAGTCGGACAAGCAGGACAGCCGTTCTCTCGTTATCGGCAGCTTTGAGCCGAGGAGGGTTTCTGTCTCGGCTTCCGTAAGCCTTCATCTCGGTCAGCTCTCGCAGATGACTCTTACCGACGGTCGTCGGAGCGTTACCGTCTACGGAACAGCACCGGTTAAGGCTGAAAATGCGCCGCTTACTCCCGACGGTGTCAGGGCAAGGCTTTCCAAGATGGGAAACACCTTCCTTTCGCTCTCGCCACAGGATATAGAGCTTTCGCTTGATGATAATATTAATCTTCCACCCTCTGCCCTGAATGCCCTTCGCCGTGAGGCAGCAGAGGCGTTCCAGTTTGAGAGGCGCCAGCTGGATGAGCTGTCCTATACCCCCTCTGATAAGTCTGATTTTGACGGGGAGCCGAGACTTTTCACGGCACAGTTTATGACCGAGGAGGGCTTTATTGAGGCTGCCCACCGTGTGAAAGGACATACCTCTGCCTTTGATGTTATCTTCCTGCCACATACGGCATCTGTCGCATCTTTTCGCCGTGCAGGTGGAGTTTATCTTCCACCGGTTGTTTTTGACAGTCAGCTTGAAGGTCTGATTTCCGAGCTGCAAAAACTGCGCGAATTAGGTGTAATGTACGCTTTAGTTGGCAATATCGGGCAAATCAGCCTTGCGCGAGCTATCGGATTTAAGGTTTTTGGTGACTTCAGGCTGAACGTTACCAACCTGGAGAGCAAGCGTGCCTATCGTGAGATGGGCGTTGAGCATCTTATTCTTTCGCCCGAGCTGACTCTGCCGAAGGCGAGGGATATCGGTGGTGGAATTATCACCTACGGACGCATACCGTTGATGATTACCGAGCGTTGCTTTATCAGCGAGAACTTCGGCTGCGAAAAATGTAACAAGGCTGCTCTCACCGACCGTAAGGGTGAAAAATTCCCAATGATGCGTGAGTGGGAGCATAGAAATATAATTCTTAACAGCATCCCGACCTATATGGGTGACAGGCGCGAGGAGCTTAAGTCCTATGGCCTGCATTCAAAGCATATTATCTTCACCAATGAGGGTGGGGCAGAGATTGCCTCGGTGCTTCGTGCTCATCATGAGGGCGCGCCCCTGACGGTAAGGGTCAGACGAGTTGGCAGAAGGTGAATTGCCTTCGGCGTGAATTGCACTTCGTGCGTGAATTGAAAGCTGATGCTTTCGTGAATTGTTTTGCTTTTGCAAAACGTGAATTGTGCCGTTGGCACGTGAATTGCCTTCGGCGTGAATTGAAAGCTGATGCTTTCGTGAATTGTTTTGCGTTTGCAAAAGGTGAATTGCCTTCGGCGTGAATTGATGCTTAAGCATCAAAAAATAAAAGGAGAAACAAGATGGTAAGACGAGAAATAAAGAATTTTGAGCTTATTTACGGTGGAGAAAGCTACCCTTGCAGCGTTCCGTTTTCGGTAAAATCTGTGCTTTCGGCTGAGGGTGTGGATACCGAGGGGCTTGACGGGCAGATATCCTTCGAGAGCGATATTTACGTTGATGATGCAGCTCTCGCCATGCGCAATTTCTATCTGCGTGTAAGGGGACTTGACAGGGCTGCGAAAATCTATATCGGCGATAAGCTTTTAGGCGAGACCGACGGTGTCACACCTGTATATAATTTCGATGCGTCGGACCTTCTTTCAAAGGGAAACAACCGTCTTTCCATACGTCTTGACTCGGATACCGAAAATCTCCTTTACGCAGGAATGTCCGAGACGGTGGAAATTCTCCGTTTCTCAAGTGCAATAATCGATACAGCCTCGCTCTCCCAGCAGCATGAGGAGGGGTCGGTAAAGCTAAGTATAAATCTCGGTCTTATCGGTGACCCCACAAGCGTGCGTGCCGTTGCAACCCTTACCTCGCCCTCGGGTCAGCTTTATTATGCCGGGCTTACGAAGGGTCAGGGCAGCATAACCGTTGCCAATCCTCTTTATTGGTGGCCGAAGGGTCAGGGCGTACAAAATCTTTACCGTCTTACGATAAGCCTTTACGGCGACAGGGATATTGAGGACAGCGTTGATATACGCCTGGGTCTGAGAACTGCCGAAAAGGGTGATGGAGGCAGCCTTCTTATCAATGGATGCCGTGTGCTCCCGATGGGTGCAGTGTATATTCCCGACGGTGATCCTGACCTGAAAATTACAAACGAGAAGGAGGCCGCTATCGTTACTGCTGCCTCTATGGCAGGCTATAACTGTCTGCTTATTCCTCTGGGTGCTCCCCATCCCACAGGGAAGTTTTACGAAATGTGCGACGTTCACGGAATTATGGTTATCGAGGAGCATTCAACCCTTGATACCTCTGCCGTGGAGTCAATAAAGCATAGATCGAACCATCCCTCCCTCTGTCTTATCGACCTTATCGGCGAGGGGGATCGTAGTGATGATACATATAGACTTTCCTCTGTGCTGCCGGATATGAGCATCAGAGAGCTGCGTGAGCAGCCTACATATGTGGGTATGCCCTCGCTGCCTTCTATGAAAACCCTTCGTGCCGCGATACCCGAGGAGGAGAGAGGTCTGTTCTCTTATTCCATCGAGGCGATAAGCGATGAGGGGGCAATCCGTGTTATGCTTCTGTCGGTTGCAGAGCGCTATCCCTATCCTGCCGATCTGTCGGCATTTGCTTACGCATCGGCGCTTGCCTCGGCACATAAGGTTGGTGAGGTGATAAAGGATGCCAGACTCTCGCTCGGTGGCAGTGGGCGTGGTATTTTCTACCGTATTGCCGACCGTGAGATGACCGTTTCCCCATCTGCAATTGATTGCCGTGGCAGATGGAAGCCACTGCAGTATTATTCGGCACGCCACTTTGCGCCTATTACCGTTTATGCCGACTACAAGGATGGCAAGCTAACCTTCTCGGCATCCAGCCAGCGTAAAATCGACTGTATCGGTACTCTGGAGTACCGTATTGCCAACGCGTCCAATATTACGGTATATAAGGGCACTGTCGATTGCGAGATAGGCTCAATGACCTCATCCGTCATTCATACCGACGATATAGCTAAGTACGTTTCGGGTAACGAGAGAGATTATTATATTGAATATTTCATCAAGGAGGGCTCATTCACTCTCGGAAGAGGAACGATGCTGTTCGTACCCGAGAAGCACTTCAGGTTTAAAAAGCCGAAGATAAAGTCGGTTATTACCGGTGCAGACAGACGCTTCAGCATAACGCTGTCCTCCGACGTTTTTGTAAAGGATATGGAGCTTGACTTCGACGGTGTTGACGTGGTGTTCGAGGATAATTACTTCGACCTTACCTCCGACGCACCCGTGAAAATAAACTTCACCGTTACGGGTGGAATTGAAACCTCCTATCATCTTAAGGATCTGCTTCAGATGAGAAGCGTTTATGATCTGACGTGAGTTGCGCTTCGCCGTGAATTGATGCTACGCATCGTGAATTGTTTTGCGTTTGCAAAACGTGAATTGCGCCGTTGGCGCGTGAATTGGCTTCGCCGTGAATTGAGGTCGGAGACCCGGCGAGATAAGGAAAAGTAAATGAAGAACGGAATCGTTATAGTAAATAAAGAGATAGGTCCTACGTCACAGGGAGTTGTCAACCGTGTGAAGCGTATTTTCGGCGCATCGAAGGCAGGGCATACGGGCACTCTTGATCCGATGGCGACCGGAGTTTTGCCCGTCCTCATCGAGAGAGGCGTGAAGGCGAGCGAGTTTATGCTCACCTCTGACAAGCATTATATTGCAACGCTGCTGCTTGGCGTTACCACCGACACCGAGGACGTGACCGGCGAGACGCTTACCGAGTGCAGTGATATTCCGGATGAGGAAAGGGTGCTTTCGGTTATAGATGGCTTTGTGGGCGCATATATGCAGACCCCACCTATGTACTCGGCTCTTAAAATCGGTGGCAGGAAGCTGTGCGACCTTGCCCGTGACGGAATAACCGTAGAGCGTGAGGCGAGGGAAGTAACCATACATTCCATCACTGCCGTGAGAATAAACGAGCGTGAGTATACCCTTGACGTTCGCTGCTCGAAGGGAACATATATCCGTATGCTTTGCGCCGATATCGGAGACAGGCTTGGTTGCGGTGGCTGTATGAAAACCCTCTGCCGTGCATCTGCCTCGGGCTTTACGCTTGATGATGCCCACACTCTTGCCGAGCTTGAAAATATGACAGACGAGGAAAGGGAAAAATGCATTTTTCCTGTAGAATATATCTTCCGTCAGCTTGAGGAGATAAGGCTTAAGCCCTTTTTTGCAAGGCTGGCGCACTCGGGCCTTGAGATATATCTGAAAAAAATTAGTCTTGATCTTCCCGTCGGAACCCGTGTCAGACTTTCTGACGACGAGGGCTTCTTCGCGCTTGGCGAGGTCCGTGAATACGAGCAGGGCAGGGCAATCAAACCGATAAAACAGTTTTAACCAGAGCAGCATTTAATTAGTACTTATATAGCGTCGCTGCTCGGTGCATTTTCTCGCTTGCCATAAGCGAAAGCAAGCGATCTTACAGATACGAAAATGCGTGACGTTCAGCAAATGTAAAATAAATTTGATACTTATTACTTAAAGCAGGGAGGCTTATATGTTAGAATCCGAGAGAACAAAGCTTTTTGACCCTAAGAGAGAATACGTTAATATCGGCATCAGTGATGGTGGGGTGGTATATTCCATAACGCCTATTTTCTGGGAGAGCAGTGCTGCTGCCTTTAATATGAAAACACCCGACGTATATATTGCCCCCGAGGATCTTTCCGACCCCGAGATTATGAGCCGTATAAGGTCGCTTACGGTTCACGGACTGTATATTTATACACCTCTTCGGGACTATAGCTTCATTGCAGAGCTGACAGAGCTTTGGGATCTTCACATCGAGCGCGGCGGGAATATAAAAAACCTTGATTTTCTCGCTGAAATGCATGAGCTCTCTATGCTGTTTATTCATAATGTGGACCTGCCCGATATGGACGTGATCTTCAGGGTAAAGAAGGCTGATAAAGGTATTGTCGGGGCATTCCGTTACATATGTCTGTATGACTGCAGGATAGAAAGAACACCCGATTTTTCCGACCCCAAGCTCCATTTCACCGAATTTCTGGTCTGGTCGAAGCCCGAAAACGCCCAGCGTGACAGGGATACCTGGAGCGAAACCGTCGCTTATACGAAAAAGTATTTTATAATCGAAAACAAGGCATAACGTCGTCCTGCATTAAAACCATAGCTGTTATGGAAAACAAATTACCGATAGGAAAACGGTAATTTTTATAAAAATATTGACAAAATATATAAATTGATATATAATTATAAAGTTAGAAAAAATTACGGTATTTACCGAAAGGAAAGATAAAAAATGCAAGTTAAAATTGAAGAGCTTAAGAAAAGCTTTGTCGAGGCGCTTTCTTCGGCAGGCTCTGCCGAGGCACTTGAAAGCCTTCGCGTTGAGTATCTTGGCAAGAAGGGTCATATTGCCGGACTGATGGCAGAGCTCCGTTTTGCTGAGGATAAGAAGGCTGCAGGTCATCTTATCAACGGACTTAAGGTTTACGTTGAGGGCGAGATCGAGAGAGCTACAGAGGAGCTTCGTGCTGCTGCCATTGCTGCAAAGGTTCGCTCGGCAAAGAAGTACAACCCCACACTCCGTTTCCCCGAGGAGCTTGGCTCCTACCACCCCATCACCCTTGCCACCCGTGAGGTTGAGGAGGTGTTTATCTCTATGGGCTTTACCATCGAGAACTATGACGAGATCGTGGACGACTACAAGTGCTTCGAGGCTCTTAACATACCTAAGCACCACCCTGCAAGAGATATGCAGGATACCTATTATCTTGATAACGGTCAGCTTCTTAAGACCCATACCTCTGCAGCGCAGAACTATATTATGAGAAAGCACGGTGCACCCCTCCGTGCCATCTTCCCCGGCCGTTGCTTCCGTAACGAGTCCACCGACGCCTGTCACGAGAACACCTTCTTCCAGCTTGAGGGTATGATGATCGACGAGAATATCTCGATCTCCAACCTTATCTACTTCATGAAGACCATGCTCTCCGAGGTATTCCAGCGTGACGTTAAGGTAAGACTCCGTCCCGGCTTCTTCCCCTTCGTGGAGCCCGGCTTCGAGCTTGATATAAGCTGTGAGATCTGTGGTGGCGAGGGCTGTCCCTCCTGTAAGAATTCCGGTTGGCTTGAGCTTTGTCCCTGCGGTATGATCCATCCCAACGTGCTTCGCGAGGGTGGTATTGATACCGAGAAGTATTCGGGCTTTGCCTTCGGTCTCGGTCTTACAAGACTTGCTATGATGAAATACGGCGTTAAGGATATCCGTGACTTCAACTCGGGTAATCTGAAGGCGCTTTCGCAGTTCAAATCCAACTAAAGAAAGGAAGGGAGACAGAATATGTTTTTATCTATGAATTGGATAGGCGATTTCGTTGACCTTTCCGGTCTTGACAAGAAATCCCTGATAAAGAATTTCACTCTTTCTACTGCCGAGGTAGAGGATATTATTGAGAAGGGCTCTGAGATAAGCGGCGTTGTTGTTGCGAAGATTCTCTCTGTGGAGAACCATCCCGAGTCCAAGAAGCTTCATCTTCTTAAGGTTGATAAGGGTGATGAGGTGGTTGACATCGTCTGTGGCGCACCTAACGTAAGAGAGGGAATGAAGGTTGCCCTTGCTACCCTCGGTGGCAGGATCGGTGAGATAACCATCGCACCCAGAAAGCTTGCAGGCTATACCTCCTACGGTATGTGCTGCTCCGAAGCAGAGCTTGGCATTTCGGACGACAATTCGGGTCTTTGGGAGATCACAGACGATATTCCTCTCGGCACCGATATCAAGAGTGTTTACGGCATTGACGATATAATCTTCGAGGTTGATAACAAGTCGCTTACCAACCGTCCCGACCTCTGGAGCCATTACGGTATTGCAAGAGAGTTTGCTACCATCACGGGCAGAGAGCTTAAGTGTCCCGACCTTCTTGACGCATCTCAGTTCGACAGCCTTCCTCCCGTCCTCGTTGACGTGAAGGCAACCGAGCTTTGCTACCGTTACTCTGCTATCAAGGTTGAGAACGTTACCAGAAAGCTCAGCCCCGTTGATATGAGAATCCGTCTTTACTACTGTGGCAGCCGTGCAATTAACTTCCTTGCCGACCTTACCAACTACGTAATGATGGAGCTTGGTCAGCCTATGCACGCCTTTGATAATGCGAAGGTTGATAGAATTGAGGTTCAATGCTTCCCCGAGGGCTTTAAGTTTGCTACCCTTGACGGTGTGGAGAGAAATATCGACGAAAATATGCTTATGATCACCTCGGGTAATTCGCCCGTTGCTATCGCAGGTGTTATGGGTGGCGACGCATCCAAGATTGAGGATGATACCACCTCTCTCCTTCTGGAGTCTGCTACCTTCGACGGTGTAAGCGTTCGTAAGACAACCACCCGTCTCGGTCTGCGTACCGATGCGTCCCAGAGATATGAGAAGATGCTTGACCCCGAGCTCTGCCGTGTGGCAACCGAGCGTGTGCTTAAGCTCATACTCGATCTTGACCCCGAGGCGAGAGTAATCTCCTCCTTCACCGACGTGTATGCAAAGCACTATGAGACCATCACTCTTGAGTTCGACAAGAGATACGTTGACAGATATACCGGTATTGATATTCCTACCGAAACTATTGTAAAGACTCTTACCTCTCTCGGCTTCGGTCTTACCGTAAAGGGCGACAGCTTCACTGCTACCGTTCCCTCCTGGAGAGCTACTAAGGACGTTACTATAAAGGCTGATATCATCGAGGAGATCACCCGTATCTACGGCTATGATAACTTTGAGATATTCACTGCCGAGAGCCCCATTCTTCCCGTACGTAAGGAAGTGCTTAAGAGCGAGGAGGACAGAATGAAGGATCTCCTTGTAAAGAGCTACCGTCTCCACGAGGTACATTCTTACATCTGGTCTGACATCAAGAAGAACGAGGAGCTTGGTATCTCCACCCCCGAAAACGTGAGAATTATCAACGCGCAGACACCCGATCACGCTATTATCCGTCGTTCTATGATCCCCACCCTCCTTTCCTTTGTCAAGGAGAATAAGGGTTATGCAGAGGATTTCGGCATTTTCGAGATCGGTCACACCGTAGACGGCCTTCGTGATAACGGCGAGTGCGATGAGCAGAACAAGCTTGGCGTTGTTCTTTACTCCAAGACACAGGGCGAGGAGGCTATCTTCCTTCGCGCAGCAGCAGCTGTCCGTGAGCTTGCTCAGGATATTCTTCATAAGGCGCCCGAGTTTAAGAATGCCGAGCCCGATTATGATTTCGAGCATCCCGTAAACTCCTTCGATATTCTTGTAGACGGCGTTAAGATCGGCTTCCTTGCCGTTCCTCATCCCACCGTGCTTGAGAATATTGATAAGAAGTGCGCAGTTGCCTTCTTTGAGATAAAGACCGAGAGCTTTGCTTCTGCCCCTGTCGCAAGACTTAAGTATGCCGAGCCCTCTAAGTTCCCCACGGTAGAGATCGACGTTACATTTGCAGCCGCTCCCTCGTCCCTTGATTTCCCGTCTCTTGCTGCTACTGCTAAGGAGTCGGCAGGCGAGCTTCTTTCGGATATGTGGGTAAAGGATATCTACAGCGCCGAGGACGGCAGCTATGCCACAACCCTTCGCTTCTCCTTCCTCTCTCGCGAGAGAACCCTTACAAAGCAGGAGCTTGGCGTTGTCGTTGACGGCATTATCGCAGCATTCGCTAAAGCAGGAATTGCTGTAAAGTAATTTTAAAATAAAAACACCCCCCTTGGATAAAACTCGAAACAAACCGAGCACTCTGAGGGGGTTTTTATATTTTCCCATTTCGGTGAAAAAAGTTCGGGAAAAAATAATTGCAAATCGGCTTTGCTCTTAAAGATAAATAGGCATTATTTAAAATATAAAGTATCTTTTTTCTTAAATAAATCATAAAATAGCAGTGTGCACCATTATGCACAATTCGGATTTTTAAGGATATAAATATATGGAAATTCGGACTTTTGGTGGTGGGAGGAGGCTTACGGAATGTGAGAGACTGCTGTGGAAAAACTCCGACAAGCTGAGCTATGACAGACTTATCCTTCTGCCTATTCCAACTGCCAGAGATAATAAATACATTACAGGTACGACTGTTACCGTGGGCGAGATAGCCTCTATGCTTGATTCCCACACGGCTGTGGCAGGCTACGGTATCCCGAGGGAGATTTCCGACAGGGCGAGGGTGGTAGGCGCAGCGCTCTATGACTCGGGTCTTGACGAGGATTTCCTCTGTAAAAACGCCGAGCTTACTGCCAGAGGTGCGCTTGGATATATTCTGACCCACAGCAAAAGCGATCTTTCGGATACGTCGGTGGGTGTGGTGGGCTACGGCAGAATTGGCATAAGGCTGGTTCGCTGGCTGTTGCCCTTTGGCACGAGGATTACAGTTTTTACCAACCGTCAGAGCGTGGCTCTCGAGCTTTGTGAGATGGGGATTTCTGCCTCTGTGCTTGACGACGGGTGCGACCTTTCCTCTCTCGATCTGCTTATAAACACAGCGCCGGCAAGGCAGCTTGACGAGAGTAAAATACCCGAGCATACCGAGATAATCGACCTTGCCTCGGGCAGCATTTTCGAGCCGTCGGGCAGGCTGATAAAGCTTGCGTCAATACCCGACGCATTCTATCCACTCTCGGCAGGCAGGCTGTATGCCGAGGCTATACTCGGCGCATTCGGAGGTGGTGCGTGATGATTGGCTATGCAATCTGTGGCTCCTTCTGCTCCTTTTCGGCTTCTCTTGCCGTCCTTGAAAAACTTATTCTTTCGGGTGAGGAAATCCAGCCCATTATGAGCGAGCATGCCTATTCAACCGATACACGCTTCTGGCTTTCTTCGGAGTTCGTCAGCCGTGTCAGGTCGCTCTGCGGCAGGGACATTATTCACACAATTGCCGATGCCGAGCCACTTGGACCGAAGAAGCCTCTTGACGCACTGATAATCTCGCCCTGTACGGGCAACACCCTTGCAAAGCTGGCGCAGGGCATCACCGACACAGCCGTGACAATGGCTGCAAAGGCGCATCTGAGGCAGGACAGACCTTTGCTTATCGCCCTTGCTTCAAATGATGCAATGTCGCAGAATCTGTCGAATGTGGCAGGCCTTCTGACACGGAAATCGGTGTATTTTCTCCCCATGTGGCAGGATGACCCAAGTGGTAAGCCACACTCGCTGGTGGCAGATTTCACCCGTATTCCCGAAGCCCTCGCTGCCATGCGAGAGGGCAGGCAGCTTCGCCCCATTTTTTTATAAATCGCTCGTCAGCCGACGATTTCTGCTCTGAATCCATTTGCCACCGGTCAGGCGTAATCGAAAAAACACCGAGGTTTTGCTCAGGCAATACCTCGGTAACATATTTTTATAATTGCTTCTTAATCTTTGCTTTATTTCTCAATGACTCGGCTTAGTCTTTGTTATTGGTATTAATCTGTATAACCTCTTTTCCAATGCTCTTGGCATAATCAATAGTAAATTTTGTTCCACGGGATTCCCCATCCCAAATTACGATAACGGTATCGGCAAGCTCAATCATTTTTTTGTTGCGTATAAGTGGCGCAGCCTTGCCGTATCTCTTATAATCCGGGCGCAGAATAAGCTTGGATATTTTATGCTTGTCAGCGTATTGCTCTGCAAGTGTATCAACCCCCTTCGCTCCACCAGAGATTATCAGTTCAACCTCGTCGGGAATGTATTCTTCAAGCTGAAAGGACTCAATGCTTCTTGAGCCTGCAATTAATATTTTCATAAAGTATACCTCTAAATAAATAGTTATGTATATAATTATATAATTAAAAGCATGAATTGTCAATACTCTATATATTGATTAAAATATATATTGAGGTGATAATATAATGATAAAATTAATTATTAATAAGTATATTGATGGAAAGAAAATAACAAGATATGAGCTTTCAAAGCGAACAGGAATAGCCTTTCAGATAATCGACAACTATTATAAAAATAAGGTTGTTCGTTACGACAGCTACGTGCTGGACAAGATATGCACAGCGCTTGACTGCGATATATCGGATTTAATCGAATATACGAAGTAAAAAACACCGACTTTTCATAGTCGGTGTTTTTTATTAAAAAAATCATTCCTGAGGAACTGCGTCAGGAATCTTATCGAGAACGCCGTCAAGGTCATCCTTTTCAACACCGATACCGTGTTTTTCAAGCAGCTCGTGGAAGCCCTCTTTCTCAAAGCCGTATACTCTCACGCTGAGAAGCTCGGCAATGGACTGAGGATTGAAGCCGTTGTTTACACAGAGGTAGGGGGTAAGGAACTCAAACTTGCCATCGGTGTAGGTGATGATAACACCCTCCATAGGCTCGCCGTTAAAGAGAGTCTGGAAGCCACTGCCAGTGATACCGGTGTGGCACTCGATCTCGTAAAGGTCCTTTACAAACGCCTCCTTGTCGGAGATTACGCCAATCTTATCGGCTGTAAGACCGTTCTCATCGAAGGTAAATCTTGCGAATTCGATAGATTCAATCTCGCTCGCCTCGTGGAGCAGAGTGTATTCGGCAGGCTGTACCTGAACGTAGGTGAAATAAATCACTGCTGCAAGGCAGCCACAAATGATAAGGGGCAGAAGGAGAATAATGGAAATAAGAGATAATAAAAGTCTGATCATAATGGTCGTTTCCTTTCTTGTGAGTTATTTTTATTATAACACGAAAGAGGGTCGTTGTCAATAATCCGAAAAAAGATAACAGCTTACGTTAACGAAAAAAGCGAGGCGATCTCTCGCCTCACCATTTAATAAGCATATTAAAGCTTTACACGTCAGTCGTAATAGTCCTCCTCGGGACACCAGGCAGGACATGCCTTCTTGGATGCGTAGACGTCCTCGTCATAGGCGCAACCGGGCCATCTTCCACCGTCGCCGTCGTAATTATGTACGTAATGCTCGCAGCTGCCGCAGGTCTTGCCTCTGGATAAGGCGGGGGAGTTGCCGCAGCTCGGACACATAACCGCATCGGTGGATACTCTTGTTTTACATGTAGAGCAGGGTGCTGTAGACATAAATTATTACCTCCGTTTAAGAGAAAAAATCTTAAAAAAGCACGGCGAAACTTGCGCTTCGCCGTGCAAGTATTCCTTATAAAAGCCGATGAATTATCTCTGAATTCTGCCCGAGCCGTCGCCACCTACAACAGCCTCCATCTCTGAGGGAGGGGGACCACTTGTGGTGGAAGGAGTCGGATTAGATCAATTATCTCTGGATACGTCCACTTCCGTCGCCACCGGCAAGCTTCTCAACCTCAGCAACAGTTACCATATTGTAGTCGCCCTCGATAGAGTGCTTAAGTGCAGATGCAGCTACTGCGAACTCAACTGCGCCCTGTGTATCCTTGCCCGAGAGGAGCGAGTAGATAAGACCACCACCGAAGGAGTCACCACCACCAACACGGTCGATGATGTGGAGCTCATACTTCTTGGAGAAGCAGTATTCATCCTTAGCTACGTTATAGAGCATTGCAGACCAGCCGTTGTCAAACGCGCTGTGAGACTCACGGAGAGTGATTGCAACGTACTCAAAGTTAAACTTGTCGGCAAGCTGCTTTGCAACAGACTTGTAGCCCTCATGGTTAAGCTTACCACCGTAGATGTCGGTAGCCTCAGCCTCGATACCGAATACGTCCTTTGCGTCCTCCTCGTTGGAGATGCATACGTCAACGTACTGGCAGAGCTCGGTCATAGCCTCTCTTGCCTCTGCTCTGGTCCAGAGCTTACCTCTGTAGTTAAGGTCGCAGGAGATCTTAACGCCCTTCGCCTTTGCAGCCTTACAAGCCTCCTTACAGATCTCAACAACGTTTGCGCCGAGTGCAGGAGTGATACCTGTGAAGTGGAACCAATCCACACCCTCGAAAATAGCCTCCCAGTCAAAGTCGGAGGTAGATGCCTTTGCGATTGCAGAATTTGCTCTGTCATAGATGCAAACAGAGCCACGCTGAGATGCGCCCTTCTCGTTGAAGTAGATACCAACTCTGTCGCCACCACGAACGATCTTTGTAGTATCAACGCCGTATCTTCTGAGAGAGTTTACTGCTGCCTGACCGATTGCGTGAGCAGGAAGCTTTGTAACGAAGGAAGCGTCCATACCGTAGTTTGCGAGAGAAACAGCAACGTTAGCCTCGCCACCACCGAAGGTGAACTCAACGTGGTCGCACTGTACAAATCTCTCGTAGTTATAGGGCTGAAGTCTGAGCATAAGCTCGCCAAAGGTTACAATTTTCATTTTTGTAAAAATCCTTTCGATTTTTTAATTTTTTAATATCTTGCAACATATATTGTAACATAAGTGTTTAAGAAAATCAAGTAAAAATTAAATTTTACACTTTGATAACAACAAAAAATACAACTGTAAAAAAATAACTGTCACAGCTTTTTACAAGTGTGACAGTTTCAGAAAAAATCAATTCATCTTCAGCTCATTGATGCAGGACGAGCAGATATTTTTCTCTTTAAACTGGGTAAGCGACTGGGTGCTGCCACAGAAGTGGCATACGGGATCGTATTTTTTCAGTATGATCTTGTCATCCTCGCAAAAGATCTCTACGGGATCGGTGTTAGCAATACCAAGCTTACGGCGCAGCTCCTTAGGCACAACAATTCTGCCAAGCTCGTCTATGTGTCTTACAATTCCTGTGGATTTCATTCCTACAACCATTCCTTTCACTTTTTGAGTTGATTTTATCATATTCGCCTGTTTTTGTCAAGATATTTTCGGAAAAATTTACCATTTTTTAAAAGAAAGGAAGAAAAAATGACAGAACTAAAAAAAGCAAGTGCTTCGGAGCGTGTTATAGAGCTTCTGCCATCGGCTATAAGAAATGAGATCAAGCGTCTTGTGTCGGGCAGGAGAGGTGGCTTTTCTCAAGTGAGAGAGATACGGATTCGCCGTGATGCTGCCTGCAGCCTGATTATCGGACGGGAGAATGTACGGCTGTATAATAATATTAATAAGGAAGAGCTTGATTTGCTTATCTCACGGCTTATCGGTGGCGCGCTTTACGCCCATCGGGATAGCATTGCATCAGGATATATCAGTCTCGAGGGTGGAGTACGCGTCGGTGTGTGTGGCTATGCAGCCTATGAGGATGACCGTCTTGTCGGTGTCAGCGATATGCGCTCTCTCGTTTTCCGTATCCCGACGGGCAGCTGTGAGTTTGGGGATCAGCTTTACTCGGTGTTCCGAGAGGGAATAGGACAGGGTATGCTTATATATTCACCACCCGGGGTGGGAAAGACAACTGCGCTGCGCTCGCTTGCACAAAGTGTGGGTGGTGGCAGAGATGCTCTGCGCGTATGCGTGGTGGACGAGCGATGTGAGTTCTCGGAGGAGGATTACCGTGGCTGTCAGGTTGATATACTGAAGGGCTATAAGCGACGTGAGGGCATCGAGATTGCCACACGGACTCTGTCGGCAGAGCTGATTATGATTGACGAGCTTGGCGCCGAGGATTGTCGGTCGATTATCGAGGTTGTGCGAGGTGGGATTCCACTTGTGGCAACTGCTCACGCCTCATCGCTTGACGAGGTTATGATAAAGCCGTCGCTGCGAGGCCTTACAGAGCTGTCGGTGTTCTCTGTGTTCGTTGGAATATCGGTGGTTGACGGAGAATACAGGCTACAGGTGGACAGGATATGAAAGATTATTTTCGTCTTGGTGGCGCAGCAATGCTTATGCTTGGGGCAATCTTTATAAGTCGGGCATATGAGGGCTATCTTAACCGTCGCATAGCCGAGTACCGTGGGCTTATCGCACTTCTCTCACATGCCGAGGGGAAGATATCTCGCTTTCTTTCCCATGGGTGCGAGCTGTGGCGCGACTTTTCTGACGAGGCTCTTGAAAAATGTGAGCTTCTTAAGCACCTAAGAGAGGGTGTGGATCTGAAGGAAGCATTCGAAATGGTGAAGGATAAAATGAGCCTGTCAAAAAACGCATCTGCAAGGCTTACCGAACGTCTTTCTTCTCTCGGACGGGGATATAAGGATAGCGAGCTGTCGCTTCTGTCATCAATAAAAGAGCATCTTACTGCCGAAATGAATAGCGAAAGCGAGGAGGCAGAGAAGAATATAAAGGTAGTAAGAGCACTGCTGCTCGGTGGAGCGCTGGCAATGGCAATTATGGTGATATAAGTCTTTTGTTCGGTATATGTCGGGAGTGAAAATTTCATTAAGCAAGGTACTCGCTAAAGCTTTCTTGTATGGAAGGTTTTTCTTCCGAAAAAGTGTCGATCTGCCTGACAATATAAGGAAAGGGAAAAATATGGATATAGATTTACTTTTAAAGGTTGCCGGTGTGGGCATGATAATAACCGTGGTTTGCCAGATAATGACAAAAGCAGGTAAGGATGATCAATCCACTATGGTTTCTCTTGCCGGAACGGTTATTATTCTTATACTTATTGCCGAGAGGGTGGGCGAGCTTATCGGTACCTTGCGCGAGGTTTTCGGCCTATGATACCGAAGATATGCCTTTTTGCAATTCTGTGCACTCTTCTGGGCACTTTGCTTCACGGACTTGGATATAAGTCAAAGGGGCTGTTCGCCACTCTTGGTGGAATTATGCTTCTGGGCGCAATCAACGGTGGGCTTTCGGAGGTTTTCGGTGGTATAATATCGATTGCTACCGAGGCAGGCATTACCGAGGCTGCAGCTGCTGCACTGCGCGCAGTGGGTCTTGGCTATATTTTCGGTTTCACCTCCGAGATATGCAGCTCCCTCGGCGAGACGCTTATTGCCTCTGTTGTGACGGCAGCAGGCAGAATTCAGATTTTTCTCGTCGCCTATCCGTATATTGAAAAGGTGGTCAAGCTTGGGGGTGAGCTGTTAGGGTGAAAAAGCTTGTCTTTTTGCTAACTATAATTGTCATTTTGCCCTTTTTCTCGCTCTCCTCTTCTGCTTCTGATAGGGTGGACGAGTATATTTCTGATTTTGGTAACAGCCTGCCGGACGGCTCTGAGCAGCTTGCCGAGCCCGGCGGCCTTATCGATGCTGCAAGCCCTAAAAGCCTTTTATCATACCTGATTTTATCGATTTCGGGAGAGCGTGGTGAGGTTGTGAGCTTTTTCTTTATCCTTCTCGGAACGGTGGCGCTTATCTCATGCGCATCTCTCTGTCATGAAAAGCTGTCAAATCAGGTGCAGAGCGTGGTGGGGGTTATCTGCTCTCTGATGATTTTTTCCGGACTTCGTCCACTTATCGACAGTGTCAGCGACGGAATAACGAAAATCAGCAGCTTTTTCGCCTCGCTTATCCCGATTGTGCTGGGAGTAACCGCCCTCGGTGGTGGCACTGCAACTGCCTCGGCGCAGGCTGTGGGAATGTATACTGCTCTTTCGAGCGTTGGGGGTCTCGGTGGCGAGATTTTTCTTGCGCTGTCCTCTTTTGGTCTTGCAATGAGCCTGCTTTCTGCCTTCGGTAACGAGGGGATTGCTGCCGTCCTGCGTGGACTTCGGGGTCTGTTTGGCTGGGTCAGTGGGCTTTTTACGGCGCTTGTTACTGCAGCCTTTTCTCTGCAGACAATTGTGGCATCCTCGGTTGACAGCGCCTCAATGCGCGCCATAAGATATGCTGCCTCGGGACTTATCCCGGTTGTGGGCTCTACCGTATCGGGTGCAATATCCACTCTCGCCTCGGGTCTTTCCTATGCGAAGGGGGTTATCGGTGGTGGTGCAATTCTGGTTATTGTTTATATGGCTCTTTCGCCACTGGTAATGCTGCTTATTTACCGACTCGCCCTGACGCTTGCCTGTATTTTTTCGGACTTTTCGGGTGCTGCCGTTGCCTCGCGCATTCTGACGTCCTACCGTTTTGCTCTCGATATGACTGTAACGGTCTATGCGCTGTCGGCACTTATTTACCTATTTGAAATAATAATATTTACGGTGATAGGAGTTCCTGCCTTATGAGTGGATATGCATTAAGCGTTTTTACGGTATGCCTTGTGGGTGGGGTTTGTATGACCCTTTGTCACAGCTCGGGCAGGGCAGAGAGCCTTGCCGTCGGAATAATTATTCTGTTTGTGATTCTTTCCCCGATTGCCGAAAGCCTTTCACACTTTGACGTTGATAGCTGGCTCGAGTCCTTCGAGGTAGAGGATTATGAGGGTGATGCCCCCATCGACTCGGTGATAGAGGATGCCTTTGCCGATGGGATCAGGAGAGGCGTGGCAGAGAAGTTCTTGCTTGATAAAGAGGATATACGAATAAGGCTCTACGATTTTGATAAAGAGAGCCTTACTGCAGGTAAAATCAGGGTTATTCTCTCCGGCAGGGCTGCCCTTGCCGACTACAAATCGGTGGAAAATTATATTAATGAAATGAATATCGGGGAGTGTGAGGTTGAGGTTGAATTTGGCTAAGGGCTTTCGTGAATTTCTGTCGGCTGACGGCAAGGGGATGAAGCTTGCTTTGGTTATCCTCCTTGGGCTGACACTGATACTGATCGGCAGCTTCGGCAGCAGCTCTGCTTTAAAAGAGAGCGAGAAATCCACCGAGGAAAGACTTGCCGAAACCTGCTCAATGATGGAGGGGGTGGGCGAATGCCACGTTACGCTGAGCTATTCGTCGGATGACAAGGTTTACGCCGTCCTCGTTCTATGCGAGGGGGCAGAGTCGCCACAGGTTCGTGAGAGGATAACCGACGTGTTCAGATCTCTTTACGGCATCGGATCAAACAGGGTGGAAATTCAGAAGCTGAATAAATAATAAAAAAACGGGTATATTCCCGAAACAAAAAACATAGGATTTATCAAGTAACAAAATTTAAGGAGATACATACAATGAAATTCGAAAAAATCAAAAACTTTTTCAAAACCCGTACTGCAAAGAGCATCATTGTAGCCTCGTCGGCTCTGCTCATCGGTCTTGCCATCTATCTTAATTATCAGTGGTTTTACGATCCCTCGGGATCGCTTGGCTACGGCGATAATAATATGGATGATAGCCTTTCGGATAATTCCTCGGCATCGGGGAACGCCTCGGGTGAGCAGGATTACTTCACCTCTACAGCTCTTGACCGTCAGGAAGCCCGTGACGAAGCCCTCGACGTGCTTAAGATGGTGACCGAGAGTGCCGAGTCCAGCGAGGAAGCAAAGGCAGAGGCGCAGCAGAAGATTTCTAAGATTGCCGTTGATATTCAGAACGAGGCGAACATCGAGACGCTCGTTAAGGCAAAGGGATTTGAGGATTGCGTAGCAATTATCAGCGATAATGCAGTAAGCGTAATCGTTGGCGCAGAGTCTCTTCAGGCAGCAGAAGCAGCACAAATTCTAACTATAGTTTACGAAACCACAGGAATTACCCCCGAAAATATCAGCATTATCAGCAAATCTTGATGAGCTTGAATTCGGAATTGTAAATACGGAATTGATTTTACCTACGATAAAGTGAGTGGATGTGACTCTGCTCACTTTTCGTTTTTTGGTATAAAAATTAAAAAAGCCTCGCTTAAAAAGCAAGGCTTTGTACGATGTATTAATAGCTGAAAAAATATGAAGATTCGTTTTTTTAATTCTTGATTCCTGATTTAAAGACTCTTTTCGCTTTGGTCTTAGTCTACGTCCTCC
>JAFTON010000007.1 GCA_017463765.1 Clostridia bacterium
AAACCCGGTTCTGACCCCGACTACCGGCCTTTTTATTTTTTAAAAATATAAGAGGCGAGCCTTACGACTCGCCTCAATACTTATTTTTGTATTACGATTTTAATATCGCCGGTTTCTGTTGTAATATCGCATCTGCCGCCGATTGTATATTTCGGAATATCTACCCTACCCGTATCGGTGGTTGCGAAAATTATTTTTTCCGTCAGGAGACTACCGATAACGTCACCACTATCGGTATTAACGATGATTTCCCCTGCATCGCATCTATCAAATATCACGTCCCCTGTATCACTCTCGATTGACATCTTGTTTTGAACAACAACAGAAATCAGGCTGATATCTCCTGTATCTCCATTTGAAGCAAGGCTGTCTGCAGTAATGTTTGTCAAGCTTACTCGTCCCGTATCAACCGAGATTTTTAGCTCACCCTCGCAGTCAAGGTCAGAGATGTCTATGTTTCCCGTATCGGTTGTAATCGAGGCGTCGATACAATCAGAGCCTGTAATTACGACCCTGCCTGTAGTAGCCAAAAGCTCAATAGACGTTGCATCAGAATTTAAAAGGAAAATATCTCCCGTGTCGGTTTTTATTCTTATGACATTCTCGGCGGATGCATCGCATCTTACATCTCCTGTGGTGAGATTAATATTTATATGTTCAAATGTAAAGCCTTCATCTATATCTATGTCTCCTGTATGGCTGTCAACAAGAAGAGATGTATAAATATTGGCAGGAAGATATACGGTAATGCTTCTGTCGCCGAAAAGTGATATTTTTTCAAACCATTTTCTCTCGTCAACGACCTTGATCTTGAGAACGCCGTCTTTTACCTCTACCGAATGATAAAGTCTCGGCATTTCGGTACATACGACTCTGCATATACCGTCGGTTGCAGGAATGATTTTAATATTTTCGGTGTCCGCATCTACGGTCAGAATACAGAAGCTATCGTCTACATTATAGGTCTTTTCTTCAATACCGTCTGCACTGCAGGAGGTAAGTATAAACAAGGATAACACAAAAAGCATTATTAATGCTGTTGCAGCAATAATACCAAACATTTTTTTCATAATTAGACTCCTTATCATCATTTACCTAAGGTAAGAACCGTTACGCCCGAATCACCCTCACCGTACTCACCGTGACGGTAGGATTTAATTCTTTTATCATTCTTGAAATACTTCCAGAGTGCAGCACGAAGCGCACCTGTTCCCTTTCCGTGAATAATACGAATAGTGGGCATTCCGGCAAGAACGGCATCATCAATATACTTATCAACAACGAACCAGGCATCGTCCCCGATCATTCCACGAACGTCAATCTCGGGCTTAAATGTAGAAACAATAGTTTTCTTAACCTTGCCCTCACTAACCTTTGGCGTTGATTCTGAAACGTACTTAACGCTGCCGTCAAGCAGACGAAGCTTATCCTCGCTGACCTTGGTTTTAAGGATTCCGGAGGTAACCGAAATCTGTCCCTTCTTGTCGGCGAGCGCAGTGACAACTCCTTCCTTTTTAATTGTGGTAAGGAATACCTTGTCACCAACCTTAAGAGGTCTCGGAAGCTTATAATTCTCGTCATCGGCTATCTCACGAACATCAATTCCCGTCATGAGAGACTCACTCTCGCGCATTCTTTTACGCATTTCCTCGCGTGCAGAAGCCATCATATCGGCTCGCTTATCCTTGTCCTCCTGCTTCCTGATGTCCTCAAGCTGACGGAAGATAAACTCACTTGATGCACGGGCGCTGTCAAGAATCTGCTTAGCTTTAAGTGTCATTTTCGCGATTTCTTCCTCGCTGCGAGCAATCTTGCGTTTAAGCTCCTCCTCGGCGATTCTCTTGGTTTCGGCAAGCTCAGCACGCAGCCTTTCTGCCTCATCACGAGCTCTTTCCATCTCGATTCGGCTTGTATCAAGCCTTTCGATAACTTCCTCAAAATTCTTGTTCTCTCGCTTGATAAGCTGACCTGCCCTGTCTATAATCGCTTCAGGAATTCCAAGCTTTTCGGATATTGCGAAAGCGTTTGATTTACCCGGAGTACCTACTATAAGACGGTAGGTAGGGCGAAGCGTTTCCACGTCAAACTCGCATGATGCGTTTTGCACCCCGGGAGTTTCCAGCGCATAAACCTTTAGTTCTGCGTAGTGAGTTGTGGCAGCCGTAAGGGCACCACATTTTCCCGTATGCTCAAGAATAGAGATTGCAAGGGCAGCACCTTCGATAGGGTCGGTTCCCGATCCCAGCTCGTCAAACAAGACAAGCGAACGGTCGCTTACTCTACCGAGAATATCGGCAACGTTTACCATATGAGATGAGAAGGTAGAAAGCGATGCTTCAATACTCTGCTCGTCGCCTATATCAACAAGCACCTCGCTGAAAATTCCTATAACCGAGCTTTCAAGCGCAGGTAGCTGGAGTCCCGACTGTGCCATCAGGACAAAAAGTCCAAGCGTCTTTAAGGTAACAGTCTTACCACCGGTGTTCGGGCCGGTAATTATTAAGGTATTGTATCCGTCGCCGACCGAAACATCGATTGGAACAACCTTAGATCTGTCAATCAACGGATGTCTCGCTCTTTTCAGCTCGATTTTTCTTTCATCGACAATTTTCGGCATCTCTGCCTTCATCTGTATCGCAAGTGTGGCACATGCAAAATAAAACGCCAGATCGGTGATGCTATGATAGTTTATCGATATTACAGAGCAAGCATTTCCACACTCGGCAGAAAGAGTCGCAAGAATACGCTCAATTTCTCTTTCTTCCTCTGCAGCAAGAGTCTTAAGCTCATTGTTAGCCTCAACAACACTGATAGGTTCAATAAACAGCGTAGCTCCGGAGGATGAGGTATCATGTACAAGACCTTTAATCTCATTCCTGTACTCTGCCTTTACCGGAATAACGTATCTGCCATTTCGCATGGTAACGAGGTTTTCCTGCAAATACTTCAGCCTCGCACCACCAACGTAGCTTTGGAGAGTATCTTTGATCTTATTATTAGCAAGACGCACCTTGCGTCGAATATCTGCAAGAGTGGGACTCGCCTCGTCTGCAATCATGTCCTCGGAAATAATGGAACGTGTGATTGCATTTTCAAGCTCACGGTTTGGCATCACACGGCTGAAAATCTCATCAAGGCTTGTCTCAAAGGTTCTGTCAGAGCTGGAATAATCTATCACTGCCCTTGCAGAACGGAATAATGAAGCGATTTCAAGCAGCTCCATTGGCGACAAGATCGCCCCTTTATAAGCGCGCTCTGCAGCCGGAACAACTCGCTCCTGTGCAGAGAAAGAAGGATAACCCTTCGCGTTGATAAGCCTTTTCGCATCATCTGTTCTCCTCTGCCTTGCAGAGACGGTTTCAAAGTCATCGGTGGGCGAAAGAGCGCGAGCTCTCGCCTTAGCACCGTCGGTTGATGCACATTCTATGAGCATATCTATTACTTTGTCATATTCCAAAGTAGAAAGTGTTTTTGCTGTAAATAACATTGTGTATAGCTCCTTATTAAAGGTACTATTTTAGCGTATTACGCCTTTGTAAAATTTAAGTGATTTAAAGGAGTGACCAAGCTGATTCAGAAGATATTCCTCGGCAGAACGCGAAAAAAGTCTCATATCCTCATCCGAGATGCTGAAGGAAAACAATCTTTCGAGAGGTGAATAAATACAGTATCCCAGAGCAATTTTTGCCCCTTCGGAAAGAATGCAAATTATATGAGTTTCATGGGGATCCTCATGCTCAATTCGTCCCTTCTCACGCTTATCATGACAGGCACGGCACTCAATAATTCCCCCCATTATATCAAAGAAGAAATCACCCGATTTTTCATCACATCTGTGACATGAAAGAACGTCGGGCATAAATCCGAGAATTGAAGCAGCACGAATTTCAAATGCTGCCTTTATCTTCTCCAGAGAATAAAGTCCTTTTGATATAGCGTATAAAGAGTTCAGTGACAGTCTGAGCAAATCTCTGTCTGCCTCAGCAATAGTTACGTCGGAGAGAACCTCTGCTATGTAGTTTGCAAGAGCAAGTCCCTCAATGCTTTTTCCAATATCAAAGAAATTCTCTATAAGCTCGGCTTCCTTAATCCAATGCTTGTCCCCCTGCCTATAAAGGACATATCTGCCATAGCAGAACTGCACAGTGGCAGCGAGCTTACGACTCTTCAACGAACGTGCACCACGGGCCAAAGCAGTCATTACTCCCTGCTCTTCGGTAAATATGGTTACAAGTCGGTCGGTCTCCTTAATATCAACCGTACGGATGATAAGTCCGCGAACCTCGGTCGTCATTGATCGTCATCATCCTTAAAGCCAAAATCGGAGATGTTAAAACCGGAGTCACGCCAATTTTCCTTCACTCTTACGTAAAGGTCGAGGAATACCTTGGCTCCGAGCATCTTTTCTATATCCTGGCGCGCATAAGAGCCTATTCTTTTGATAAGCGATCCACCCTTACCGATAATAATTCCCTTATGAGACGCCTTCTCACAGTATATCTCAGCACGAATTGAGATAAGGTTTCCCTCCTCGCGCCATTCCTCAATTGTAACTGCAGTACCGTGAGGAATTTCCTCGTCAAGCATACGGAGAAGCTTCTCACGAATAATCTCGGCACAGATCTGTCTCTCGGGCTGGTCGGTAACGATATCGTCCGGGAAGAACCACTCGCTCTCACGAAGGAATTTTTCACACTCCGAAAGAAGAATATCAACCCCCTTGCCATTCTTTGCCACCATAGGAACAACCGCCTCAAAATCAAATGCCTCGGCATAGGCAGCTATTGTCTTGACAATGTTTTCGGGGCGTACGGTATCAATCTTATTGATAACAAGAATTGCACGAATCCCTTCGGATTTGAAACGCTGAATCATCTTGGCTTCAATATCACCAACAGCCTCTCTCGCCTCAACTACAAGTATTGCAGTATCAACGCCTGCTACGGTGTTTGAAGTCTGCTTTACCATATAATCACCAAGCTTTGTCCTGGGCTTATGAATACCGGGAGTATCAAGGAAAACAAACTGGTTTTCGCCAACGGTATGAATACCGGTTATTCTGTTTCTGGTGGTCTGGGGTTTTTTTGAAACGATTGCCACCTTCTCCCCCAGAATGGCATTAAGAAGTGTGGATTTACCTACATTAGGTCTGCCTATAATTGCAATAAAAGCTGTTTTTTTCATTTAAAATTCCTTACTTTTCTTATTAGATTTGAAGCATTCCGATAATTTCTCTCTGAGCGAGGCACTGTGCCTCCTCATCATCCTCACTTCTCTCATGATCGTATCCAAGCAGATGGAGAGTTGAGTGAATAACCAAGAACGCAACCTCTCTTTCGAGGCTGTGTCCGATCTCCTTAGCCTGCTCTGCAGCACGCTCAAGCGAAATAACGATGTCACCGAGAGTAACGGTACCGTCGGGATTAATCTCAGGCTCGGTCTCGTCGAAATCATACATTGGGAAGGACAGCACGTCTGTTGCACTATTCTTCTTTCTATGCTCATTATTAATTTTTTTTATATATTCGTTATCGCAGAAGGTAACCGAAACCTCTGCACCGAAGATAAGCTCCTCATAATCGAGAGTAGCAAGAATTGCCTGTCTTACGATTGATTTCATTTCGTAATCGCACTCGGGAAATCTCTTAGTTGCAGAAAAGCTGATGAAAAGTCTGTTGTTATTCATTTTATTATTCCTCTGATGCTTTCTTTCTTAATTTTTATGATGATTTTTCTCATACGCCTCATACGCGCTAATGATTTTTTTGACAAGATGATGTCTTACAACGTCACGCTCGGAGAATTCAAATACACCTATTCCCTCGATATTTGTAAGAATTTTTGCAGCAATAGAAAGGCCACTCTTCTTTCCCATTGGTAAATCGGTCTGAGAAAGGTCACCTGTAACAACTGCCTTTGTATTATATCCGATACGGGTTAAGAACATCTTCATCTGCTCGGGCGTTGTATTCTGCGCCTCGTCAAGAATGATAAAGGAATCGTCAAGCGTTCTGCCTCGCATATAGGCAAGAGGTGCAATCTCGATCACTCCACGCTCAATATGCCTCTGATAATTCTCTGCTCCAAGCATTTCAAAGAGCGCATCGTAAAGAGGTCTTAAATAC
>JAFTON010000068.1 GCA_017463765.1 Clostridia bacterium
CCTCACGCTCGCAAACGAAGATTTCTGCTCTAAATCAAGCAAGCCCCGAAAGGTGCTTCGCACTAAGAATTCAGCAGTTGATGTCTTTACTATCCACAAAGCCTTGATATTGCTGAATTCTTAATGACTCAGCACCTTTTTCTTTTTTCTTTTTATAAATAAATACTATCGCTTGATTTTTCTTTTGATTTGCTATATAATTAAAGCAGGTGAAGTTTTTTATTCGGTTCAGCAGAATGTGAAGAATAATTTTGAAAAAGAACAAGCTTCCGCAAAAAAAGGATGGGAAAAATGAACGAGCGAGAAAAAATAAAATTTGAAAGACTTATAGATACGGTACGCAGAAACTTCAAGGTAACGAGAATGTATGCAAGGTACCTCGAGGAATGTCCCTCTATGATCACAAAGGAGATGATAGACGTAATTACAGATGAGTCGGATATATCTGTAGAGGCTGCCATATCTGCCCTGCTATCCGAGGCGTTTTCGCTTGATTTCGACAAGGCTGAGGACAGAAGGATAATTCTTGACTACTTTGCTCCATCCATCAGGCTGCTTGACGCTGAGAAATACGAGAATAATCCGTATTACAAAAATATACATTTAGAAAACCTTACCGACGGCGAATGGGAAATACGTTGGGAAGAATATAATCCCTATCAGGCAGTTATCTGTCACGATATGATTATCGAGGATGATTTTAAGGAAATACCACCACTTGGATTCTTCCCGGAGGGATTTCGCTTCCCTGCAATACTTGAGGGTGGTAACGAGTGGATGACGCTTACACCGGTTGACCTTGATACCTGCGAGGAGGCAATCGAGGCTGCCCACGGTAAAGTTGTTACCTTCGGTCTTGGTCTTGGCTACTACGCCTATATGGCTTCTGAAAAGGAGGAGGTTGACTCGGTAACGGTGGTAGAGCTTTCGGATGACGTTATCCGTTTGTTCAGGACTCATATTCTCCCGCAGATGCCGAATAAAAACAAGATAAGAATCCTAAACTGTGACGCCTTTGAGTATGCAGAAAAGGTTATGCCGAGCGAGCACTTTGACGTAGCGTTTGTAGACACCTGGCGAGATGCCGGAGACGGAGCACCGATGTATAAAAGAATGAAACTACTCGAAAGCCTAAGTCCCGATACAAAGTTTTTATATTGGGTAGAGGGGTTCCTTCGCTCAAGAGTTCGCGCCGAGAAGCTTTCCGAAATCATAAACGATTACGACAAAGGTACTCTTACATTAAGCTACGACGAAATAGAGGATTTATTAAGAAAAATATAATTTTTCAAAGAAAAAGCGTAGCAAAACCAGGCCATTCATGTTAACAAATATAAAACCTTGACTATAGGATATATGCAATTAAACCATAGTTAAGGTCGATAATATACACTTAACCCGAAGAGAATAACATATCCGTTTTCTCTCATAACAAAAAAACTTGGAGGAACTATGAGAATTCTTCTTGCCGAAGACGAAAGATCACTTTCAAAGGCTATCGTTGCTCTGCTCGAAAAGAACAACTACTCGGTTGACGCCGTATATGACGGTGAGGAAGCACTGAGCTATATTGAAGCAGGTAATTATGATGCCGTTATTTTAGATATTATGATGCCGAAGCGTGACGGAATCAGCGCACTTCGTGAGATGAGAGCAAGAGGCTACGGTATTCCCGTGCTTATTCTCTCTGCAAGATCGGAGGTAGACGACAAGGTTCTCGGTCTTGACTCGGGAGCTAACGATTATCTTACAAAGCCCTTCTCTGTCAAGGAGCTGTTGGCACGAATAAGGGCGATGACGAGAAAGGGTGAAGGTCAGCTTGATTCCACACTGAAATTCGGAAACCTTATTCTTGATCTCGCCACCTACGAGCTTTCATCACCCAATGGTATTGTAAAGCTGGCTAATAAGGAATTTCAGATGATGGAAATGCTGATGCACAATCCCACCCATCTTATTTCTACCGAAAGATTTATGGAAAAGATCTGGGGCTATGACAGCGATGCAGAGATAAACGTAGTATGGGTCTATATCTCCTATCTCAGAAAAAAGCTGACAAGTATCGGAGCTGACGTAGAGATCAAAGCACACAGAAATTCAGGCTATTCGCTGGAGATAATCTAAAATGCTTAAAAAGCTGAAAATAAAATTTCTTATAGCAACGATAATTACTCTGATAATCGTTATCGGCGTTATTGTCGGAACTATAAATATTCTGAACTACAGCAGTGTAATAAGAGATGCTGACGATATTCTTGCCGTAATTATGGATAACTCGGGAAAATTTCCGAGTAAGCCCGGACATATCAATCCTGACTTTGATATCAACTTCACTCCGGAGTCGCCTTTTGAATCAAGATACTTCACTGTTGGACTGGTTAACGGAAAAATCAAGTCGATTGATACTGCAAGTATTGCTGCAATTGACGACGAAACAGCCGGAAAAATGGCAATGTCGGTACAAATTACAGGTATCACAAGGGGATTCAGGGGTAACTACAGATATCTTATGGAAAAGGACGGAGATAAAACCAACGTAATTTTCCTTGACTGCACAAAATCGCTTGACAGTGCGCATACCTTTCTGATACTCAGTATGTTTATCTCGATAATGGGTATCGTAGCCGTTTTTCTGATTATGTGGATAATTTCTGACCGAATTGTAAAACCCATAATCGACGGACATGAAAAGCAGAAAAGATTCATTACCGATGCAGGTCATGATATAAAAACACCTATCACTATTATTGATGCCGATGCAGAGCTGCTTGAAATGGAGATAGGTGAAAACGAGTGGCTGTCGGATATCAGGAAGCAATCATCAAGGCTGGCGTCGCTGACAAGCGACCTGATTTACCTTTCAAGAATGGAAGAAAGTGAAAGCACACCACCGCATATTGACTTCCCGATTTCAGACGTTATTGAAGAGGTAGTAGGTTCTTTCGGTGCGCCTGCAAAGACCAAAAGCATCACTATAAATACATCTATTGCACCGGCGTTGTTCTACCGAGGCGATGAGGATGCTGTAAAAAAGCTTATAATAC
This sequence comes from Clostridia bacterium, assembly GCA_017463765.1. GTDB lineage: Bacteria > Bacillota > Clostridia > Oscillospirales > CAG-272 > UBA1740. The sequence continues at coordinate 3,045 of JAFTON010000068.1, forward strand.
TGCTTATGGACAACGCAATCAAGTATTCTCCGGAAGGAGAAACGGTTAAGGTAAGTCTTAAAAAGCTGACACGTGGAGTGGTAATCAAGATAAGCAATCTTGCGCCAAATCTTACCGGCGAGTCGGTTGATCATATGTTCGACCGTTTCTATCGCTCTGACCCTGCAAGATCATCAAACGGAGGATTTGGAATCGGGCTATCGGTTGCAAGCGCTATCGTTTCATCACACAAGGGCAAGATCTCAGCGCAAAAGCAAGGCGAACTGCTTATTATCGAGGTTATTCTATAAAGAAAATATCCGCATTGTGTAAACAATAATTTGCATTGTGCGGCTTTTTCTCATTTAATTAAGTTTTTAATAAATAATTATTGACCTCAGGCTTATTTTAAGATATAATAAAATAAGATACGTATATGAAAACTCACGGAAGGAATATGAGAATGTTAAGCAGTCTTACAAAAAGTACATACGAGGCTATACTTATCGCTGAGCTTCGCCCTGCGATGGGATGCACAGAACCTATTGCTATTGCATACGCTTCCTCAATTCTTGCAAAAACCCTCGGTGGTGTTCCCACCGAAATAAACGCACATTTCAGTGGTAATATAATAAAGAACGTTAAGAGCGTTATTGTTCCTGCCACGGGAGGACGTCACGGAATAGAGGCTGCCATTGCTGCGGGAATCGTCTCCTGCCGTCCGGACAAGCGTCTTGAAGTACTGACGGTACTGACTTCCGAGGACGAATGTAAAATCGACTCGGTTCTGGGCAGCTGTAAAATACATATAGACAAGCTTAACACAGGCTGCAGCTTTGAGCTTATACTGACAGGCAGTCTTGACGACAGGTGCGCAACGGTAAAAATCAGTGGTGCGCACACAAACGTTACCGAGGTAAGTCTTAACGGTGTCGATCTTACCGAAAGCTATATGGAGAAAACCATTGTTGAAGAAAGCGGTGACGAGCCAGACTTTTCCCTGCTTAACGTTATGGATATTGTTGAATATGCCGACGAGGCAGAGCTCGACACACTTCGCCCTTATCTTACACGCCAGCTTGAAATGAATATGGCTATTGCAGAGGAAGGTCTCAGGGGCGATTGGGGCGCAAGCATCGGTAAGGTTATGCTGTCTATGGGCAATGACGTTTCACGACGCGCAAGAGCCTATGCAGCTGCAGGCTCGGATGCCAGAATGAGTGGCTGTGAAAAGCCCGTGTGTATCATCTCCGGTAGTGGAAATCAAGGGATAACGGCATCTGTACCGGTAAAAATTTACGCCGACGAGATGGGTAAAAGCGAAGATGAGCTTCTACGAGCACTCATCGTCTCAGACCTTATTACAATACACCAGAAAACCGGCATCGGTACGCTTTCGGCATATTGCGGTGCAATCAGCGCAGGTGTTGGTGCAGGTGCCGGAATTTGTTATCTTCACAGTGGTAGATTTACCGAGATTGCTCACACACTTGTTAACTCGGTGGCTATACTTTCGGGTACGATCTGTGACGGTGCAAAGCCCTCATGCGCTGCAAAAATTGCTATGGCTGTGGAGGCAGGCATAATGGGATTTGAAATGTGGAGAAACGGCAGTCAGTTCCAAGGTGGTGACGGCATCGTTGAGAAAGGCGTTGAAAACACCATAAAGAACGTAGGCAGGCTTGCCCGTGACGGTATGAGCGATACCGATCGAGAGATCATTGAAATAATGCTTGGAATTTAAGGAGAATTTTATGACTAATACCAAACAGCGCTGTGGTCTGCTTGATATTTATAGATTCATTCTCGGCTTTTGGGTGATGTTTCACCATGACTTCTTCTTTATGCCACTGCGTCAAGATATTTTTTCTACAGCACAGTTATCGGTAGACTTTTTCTTTGTTATCAGTGGCTTTTTCCTGCTCCGTTCCATCGAAAAACAAAAGGACGAAAAGCTGCATATCGGTATCGGAAATCTGCTGTGGACAAGAATTAAGCCATTGTTATTTTCCGTTTCCTTTATTACTGCGTTTAACCTGATCTGTATTGCGCTTTTTATAAGAGAGGACGTTCTTGTTAAAACCTTTAATATTTTCCGTTATTGGTGGTATATTCTGTATCTTCTGGTTGCAGTTGTTCTTTTCTATCTTCTGTATCGACTTTTAAAGGCTAAGTGGGCATTTATTACAGCACTCTTTGTTATCGCAATAGGAATGGCAGCACTTGATTACTTTATCGAAACGAAGGGTATTCTTTTTTACGAGCTTACATTCTTTACAAGAACCTTCGGTTGCATTTCTGCAGGAATGCTGATTTCATATATTCCACGTTTAAAAATAAAAAAATTCAATATCAGTATTCCTATAGTTATTATTCTTGTTCCCACAATCACTTATCTTGCCTACGGACAGAAGGATTTCTTTACCTGTATACTGATGATAGTGTTGTTCACAGCTCTGGTTTATTTTACAACCAACATAACCTTCGGTGGAGTAATAACCGATGTGATAGGACGGCTCAGCACCAGGATGTACCTATATATGTCATTTATTACAACGCTGTATATGCTCGGGCTTACACACCACAGAATTCTGTTCGTTATTGATGTGGCTCTGGCGATTATGGATCTTGTGCTGTCCGGATATAAAGAGAAATTTGAAAAACTAAAAAAATCGACTGATAAAAAAATATAAATAAAACGCAGAGCTTGGATAAAACCGACAACTCTGCGTTTTTTGCACTTTTTTTATATTTTTTCGTTTTTATTGCAACCTTTTCACTGCTTTTTTTGTATTAATATATAGAGGGAATATATTGACAATTATAAACTTTTTGTGAATTTTAAAAAAATCAGAAAATCTGAAGAATTTTGAAGAAAAAAATAGTAATACATTATATAAGCATTTTTCAAATAATATAGACAAGCTATACTTTTTGAAAAAAGAAAGGTGGTATAGTCCAATGGATTTATAAATTTTAATTGACATGGTATTAAACCGTGTGGTATACTCAAAGAAAATACATTAGGAGATTTATATGAAAAAACTATTTACAATATTGATCGGAATCGTTGTTTCACTTGCGACCATGTTGACTCTTGTGGGATGCGTAGACGACCTTACTCCTCACGCACACGAATACGAGCCCACTTTTGACAAGGACAGGCATTTTATGAAATGCGAGTGTGGCAGAATAACCGATCATTCACCCCATACACTTAATTGGGTGATCGACAAGGAGCCTACGTTTACAGAGCCCGGATATAAGCATCAGGAGTGTAGTACTTGTAAATACAAAACCAATGAAAATACCGCAATTCAAATGCTGAAAGAAAAAAAGGTTTTAAAGAACGATAGCGAGCTTGTGCTAACATTGATCAAATATCTAAACTGGATTGACAACAAAACATCCTATGATCTGCCTGCGGTAACTTTGGAAGATCAAATCAACAGCATTAAGGGAGGCGGGATACAGCCCTTGCTTGTGGACTTTGAGTCGAATAATTGCTACTTTGTCTGCGGATACCACAGCTGTGATGAAGATTTATCTAGTAAAGGAGACTATTACTGTGCATCACAGTATACGTGGGTAGAATATGAAAGTGAAAAGAGTATAAAGGACAGCTATGATGATAAGGCGTTCATAGTAGCATTTCATATAAACAGGCCCTCTCTTACTAAAAACATACTTAATGGGGATAAAAAAAGTCAATCTGTGGAAACTATAGATCTTTACACCCCCGAATTTGTAAACGGAACAAACGTAAGTACCTTCAAGGAGGTTGATAGTACCTATATTCATTTGACCGCATCTGAATCAGA
>JAFTON010000069.1 GCA_017463765.1 Clostridia bacterium
AGTGCACACTCGGCATCGGGATACATTTCCTTAAGCCTTTCCACAATGAGAGAAAGGCGTTTTCTTTTTTCTGCTTTAGTCATTTATTGCCTCGTCAATAAGCTTTTTTGTCAGCGAAACCGAAAGACCTACAACCGTATCGTAGTCACCCTCGATCCTTTCAACGAATTTGCCACCACCACTCTGTATGCCGTAGCTGCCTGCCTTGTCCATAGGATCGCCACTGTCAACGTAATCCTCGATCTCCGAGTCTGTCATTTCCCTGAAGAACACGGCTGTGGTTGCAACTCCACTGTAGCATTTACCATTATAGTGAACGGCAACACCGGTATGAACGTTATGTGCCTTGCCCGAAAGCATATGAAGCATCGCTATCGCATCTGCTCTGCCTTTCGGCTTGCCGAGAGGAGTTCCACCAATCTCCACAAGGGTATCGGAGGAAATTACTACGCATTCTCCATCGAACTCATCTGCAACAGCACGTCCCTTCCTGATTGCAAGCAGCTCTACGCCCTCTCTCGGATGGATCTCCTTCGGCAGACCTTCGTCAACCTCTTTTGTAACAATTTCAAAATTATCTATTATCTCGCCGAGCAGTTCTTTACGCCTCGGAGATTTTGATGCAAGAATAAATTTCATTATTTTCCTTTCAAAAAAGCGACTGTCAGAAACAATCGCTTTTTATATTTTGTAATGTTTAGTTTACAAAACCAATCTTTCTTCTTACTTTGGACATGGTTTTGCGTGCATAATATGCAGCCTCGTCAGAGCCGTTCTTCATAACCTCTTCCAGATATTTCTTATCTGCCATAAGTCTTGCGAACTCTTCTCTGACAGGTGCAAGGCCGTCTGCGCATGCCTCGCCTACGGCAAGCTTGAAGTCACCGTAGCCACGTCCGTCAAACTCTCTTTCAATCTCCTCGAAGCTCTTGCCGGTGAAGGCGCGATAGATTGTCATAAGGTTGGAAACGCCGGGCTTATCCTCAGAATATCTTACGCATGCATCCGAGTCGGTAACAGCCTTCTTGAACTTGCGCATAACGTCGTCCTTTGAGTCAAGGATGTAAACGACTGCATTCTGGTTTGTATCAGACTTCGACATCTTGGAGGTGGGCTCTGCAAGCGACATGATCTTCATCGTATCGGTGGACATATATCCCTCGGGAACGGTAAAGGTGTCACCGTACGCCTGATTGAAGCGCATAGCTATATCTCTGGCAAGCTCCAGATGCTGCTTCTGGTCGATACCTACAGGCACCACGTCGGTCTGATAGAGCAGAATATCTGCAGCCATCAGGGTGGGGTAGGTGAACAGACCTGCGTTGATGTTCTGCGAATGCTTTGCGCTCTTATCCTTGAACTGTGTCATTCTGGAAAGCTCGCCGAACATTGTATAGCAATCAAGCATCCAGCCAAGCTCTGCATGGGCAGGAACGTGTGACTGAACGAAGAGCGTATTCTGTTTTGGGTCGAGTCCGCACGCCATGTAAAGCGCGAGAGTCTCATAGGTTCTCCTGCGCAGCTCGGCAGGAACCTGTCTTACGGTTATCGCGTGAAGGTCAACCACGCAGTAGAAGGTCTTGTAGTCCTCACTGAAGCGAGAAAAATTCTTTATCGCTCCGAGGTAGTTTCCTATCGTCAGATTTCCCGAGGGCTGTACACCCGAGAAAACAATCTTCTTATCTCCAATCATTATATATATCCTTTCAAATTAAAACCGATTATCTTTAGAAAATTATACAATGTTAAAAGGATTTTGTCAAGTAAAAAATATATTTTGGCAAAACTTTGACTTATTACTAAGTAAAATGCTTAATTTTTAGTCTAAAATAACGAATAATTGTAAATAAAATAAAAAAATATAAAAAAATTTGAAAAAACATTTGCATTTTTCAATATTGTATGCTATAATAGTTCAGCAGATTGTACGATAGGGATAAAATCTGTCTGCAAAAGGACGGTATTTCAGCCATACCGACCGCTGTTTTGATCAATTTAATCGCACTGCTTCGGTGCGGAATTTGAAATATTTTTTTATAAGGATGAAAGACATGAAAAAGAGAATTGTTGCACTAATTCTTACTGTTGTGATGTCTCTTCTTACTCTCGCAAGCTGTGGCAGCTTCGATTTTGTAGAAGAAGATCTCACTGCTTACGCAAGCTTTGATGCTGCTAAGTTTATGGAAGATCTCAAGAAGCTTGAGATCGAGGACGGTGAGTTCACCACCGACGAGGCTACAAGAGAGAAGATCCTTGCAGCTACTGTTTACAACGCTATCGTTGACAAGCTTCTCGCTCAGCGCGATGAAGATGATAGAAAGACCGAAGGCAAGCTTGGCGCAGGCGATGTTCTTTACTTCGTATACTACGCTACCGATGCTGACGGCAATATGTTCTTCGGCTCTGATATGAACGAGTCCTCTATCACTGCTTCCTCTACCAAGGGCAATCACGTTGTAAGACTTGACGACTACCTTGAGGGTGAGGATGATGAATTCCTTAAGCTTGTTGCAGATGCAGTAAACAAGGCTGACCTTGATATCAAGGATTACGTTTACTCCATGCTCTCCAAGACCGAGCTTGAGACCGAGGCTGCTGATGCTCTTAAGGAGACCAAACCCGATGCTACCGATGATGAGATAAAGAATGCTAAGGCTGAGGCTATCAAGGTTAAGGTTGGCAAGAAGTATTACATCTCTTATACCGTTACTCACGAGGAGACCAATGAAGAGGGCGTAACAACAAAGGTTACCGAGAAGGTTGCATACGAGCTCGTTACTCTTACTACCGATAACGAATTCACCAAGCAGATTCTTGACGCTGTTACCGCTAACGTTGGCGGAACCGTTGCTCCTAAGGCTCCCATTACAGTTAAGAAGACTGTTGACGATAAGGAAGTTACCTACGATTACAGCGAAGTAAAGATTCTCTGGGAGGTTGACGGCGAGGTTAATCCTATGGTAACCTTCGAGTACACTCCTTATGATACAAAGAAGGAAGTTACTCCCGACAGCCTTTACGCAAGTGGCAAGAAGATCGACCTTAAGGATAAGGCTCTTACCTACCACATCTGCCCCGTATACTTCCTTGAGGCTCCTGCTTTTGAGGCTATTACCGGTGCAGACGTTCTCTACTACATCAACGGCAGCTCTCTTTCCGATACCTCCTACGAGGCATTTGAGGATGTTGAGGGTCTTGAGGATCTTCTCAAGGACGTAAAGAGCGTATTCGCTACCACCGAGAAGGATAACAAGTTCTATGCTGAGGGCACCGAGCTTGCTAAGCTTCTTAAGGCATATAACGACGTTGGCGGTACTAACCCCACCACCGAGCAGAAGGCTGATAACACCAAGGCTAAGGAAGCTCTTACCGAGGGTCAGAACGCAGAGCTCAAGAAGGTTGTTGAAAAGATTGCTGCTCTTACCGTAGATGGCAAGACTCTTGCAACCCTTGTTCTGGATGAGTATAAGGATAACACCAAGCACTCTCTTAAGGAGAGCTATGACTCCGACATCGTTTCTAAGGTTCGTCAGGAAGTTCTCGACCTTATCTATGAGTCTGTAAAGCTTAACGGTCAGTATCCCGAGAAGCTTCTCAAGGAGTACGTAGATCATCTCTACGAGTCCTATGAGTACACCTACTACACCGGTGATTTCGATAAGACCACCTCTAACGTTAAGAAGTATGCTACCCTTAACGATTATCTCGTTGCTACCCTTAAGGTAAGTGGCGTTGATAAGATCGGTGAGGCTATCGAGAAGGAAGCTAAGGAAGCTATCGATCCTATCATCAAGATTTACGTTGTTGCTAAGGCTATTGAGAAGTATGCTGTTGCTGACATGCCCGGCTACATTCAGGCTGACATTGACGCAGGTGTTTACGAGATCAACGAGGAAGAGTACAGAGATTACTACGGCGATAAGGCTGATAAGAAGATCGCTGAGGCTAAGGAGAACGCTGAGGAGAACAAGAAGGCTGCTCTTGAAGAGGCAACTATGTTCCTTATCGACGACGCTTATATGAGAAGATATAAGAGAGAGGTTGGTTCTGCCTTCTACAGACAGCAGATCGATGCATACGGTGAGATCAACCTTCGTGCAGCACTTCAGTTCAACAAGATCTTCTACTACCTCACCTGTACCGAGATCGATATGAACGATGACGAGGGTCACGTTGAGATTCAGTACACCAAGGATGATAACGTAAGACTCGACTTCAGAACCGTTGATTACACTATCAAGGTTGAGACAGAAGAGGACGAGGCTGATAAGGCTGAATAATTAGACGTTTTAATTCTGGCGTCCAGCAGAATAAATGACTAAAAATGAAAACGGACGAAGACTCTTCGTCCGTTTTTTATGAAAACAGGAAGCTTTTATAATGAAAAAGGTTCAGATTTATACCGACGGTGCTTGCCGTGGCAATCCCGGTAAGGGTGGCTGGGGCGCAATACTTGTATGGGGCGCTTATGAGAAGGAGATGTCGGGTGGCGAGCCACTTACGACAAACAACCGTATGGAGCTTACTGCTGCCATATCGGGACTCTCTGCACTGAAGGAGCCCTGCGAGGTTACGCTTTACTCCGACTCCAAATATCTGGTTGACGCTTTTTTGCTCGGCTGGGTGGAATCCTGGCGCAAGGCAGGCTGGCGACGTGGCAGAGAAGAGCTTAAGAACCCTGATCTCTGGGACAGGCTTTATTCTCTTACCGAAATTCATAAGGTTACCTTCGTCTGGGTAAAGGGACATAACGGACATGACTACAATGAGAGATGTGACAGACTGGCAACCGAATATGCCGATTCATTCGAATAAACGGCGTATACTTAATAATTCTATATATAATATAATGAAAGGTTTTGGCTAAAATGAGTAAAACCAATACTAACAACAAATTGGGCAGGTCTGTAGTTGCCTCCCTTCTGCTTTTTGTAATTCTCTCGCTTACTTTTTGCGTAACGGGATGTAAGAAGAATTTTGATTACCTTGAGGCTGATCTTGATGAGTATATCGAGTTCACCGAGGATTATAAAAATTATAAGATTGAGGTTGATATCGCTAAGCCTCATGATATCGACGTAGACGTAGCTATCCTTAATATGCTCTACACCGACAGAGACGAGGAAGCTAAGTATAACGGTGGTATCGTTACCTCTCCCATTACCATCACCTCGGGCGATGAGGTGAAAATCTGGTACCGTGGCTATCTTCTCGACGATGAGGGCGAGGAGCTTGTTGTAAACGGTATGTGCAACTTCTCGGGCAACGCAGCATCCTCTCTTGCAATCGGCTCTAACAGCTTTGTTCCCGGCTTTGAGTATAATATGATCGGTAAGAACACCGGTGATTACTCCAAGTTCAACAAGATCACCGAGGGTGAGATCAAGGATAATTATATTGTTTACGTAAGTTATAGCAGAGTCAAGGGTACAGATTCTGCAACCAAGGTAACAGAGAGCTACTTAAGACTTGATCTTTCCACCGACCTTGACGCAACCTACGGCGCAGGCTTTAAAGAGAAGCTTCTCGGTATGAAGGTTGGCGATAAGGTTGACTTCAAGACAACAATAGGTGACGCTGAGTATACCTACACCGATCTTAAGGTTGATTTTGCTACCGATTGCGAGATCAATCCTATGATCGTTGAGTGCTACTTCCCCTATGATTACAGCAACGAGGATCTTCGTAATGAGACAGCATACTTCGAGGTTTACGTTGAGGGTGTTGTGGTTTATGATTGTCCCGAGTTCACCGACGAGTATCTTAAGAAGAAGATCGAGGATGAGGAGATCAACCTTACTCTCGACGAGCTTAACGGATACGATGGCGCAACCCTTGTGGAAAAGTACCGTAACTTTGCTGAAAAGAGCATGAACGATATCTATGAGGAAACCTACGATACAATGGTTGAGGAGGCTATCTGGAATTATCTTAACAAGATAACTAAGGCTAAGAAGTATCCCGAGGATAAGGTTCAGGAAATCTACGACGAATACGTTGCAGATATCTCGGCTAAATTCATTGCCGACGGTGGTAAGATTTATAACAACTACACCGGTCAGGCTACTACCTATGATACCTTTGAGGCCTATGCTACTGCATATCTTGGACTTACCTCCACAAGCAAGGTTACCTGGCAGCAGACCATAAGAACTCAGGCTGAAAGCTACGTTAAGGAGAGACTTGCACTCTTCTATATTCTGAAAAAGGAAAATCTCCTTCCCGAGGAGTCAGAGTTCAAGGCTGTTTATGCCGAGATCGAGCAGGAGTTTGTTGACGAGGCAATCGCACAGTATCTCTACTATGCAGGTAAGACTGAGGATGACTATACCGAGGAGGAATATGCCGACATAGTTGAGGACTGTAAGGATATGGTACAGTCGAACTTTAATGAGGAATTCTTCAATATCAGAACCTACTACCGTATTCTTTCCAAGACCATGCTTGATTGGCCCGAGGTAAGCACGCTTGATAACAGACGCGCATATCCGATTAATAAATAAGTATAAAAAATAAAGGGGCTGCTTTATTTAGGCATAACCGAACAAAAAAGGTAGAGGTACTTTTAAATGTGCCTCTACCATCAATATTTTATCTAACCGAGAAAATCTAAGGTTGAAAACCTATGGTTTTCTCCTTTTTATTTGAGTTTTTGTTCTATCTCCGTTTACTCGCTCGACGTATGCCAATACGCCTCACGCTCGCAAACGAAGATTTCTGCTCTAAATCAA